>JAFGBK010000053.1 GCA_016933175.1 Candidatus Krumholzibacteriota bacterium
CACCGGGTCCATGGGCAGCGTGTGCATGGCCGGCTCGCCGCCCTTGCGGAAGTGGAGCACCGCTTCCATCGCGGCCCAGTCGTTCTGGACGTCCGCCGTGAAGGTGATCGGCTGGCCCACGCCGGCCGACACCGGCGGCGTGAAGCCCACGACCGGCTGCGCCGTGGGACCGTCCCAGCGGGCGATGCCAGCGACGTCGTAGGGTCCGGCCGCGTAGAGCATCCCCGTCAGGAAGAGGGAGCCGTCCCACTCGGCGGCATCCATGAAACCGCCCTCGACTCCCGAGCCGAGCGCGTGCCACTCGCTGCCGTCCCAGCGGGCGACGCCCGTCGCGGGGACGTCCCCGGCGCTGACGAACTCGCCGCCGACGATGAGGCTGCCGTCGCAGACCTCGAGACACAAGACGTCGACGTTGTCGTCGGGTCCGAGCGGCTCGCCCGCCGCCGGGATCCAGCCGGCGCCGTTCCAGCGGACGAGGCCGTCGGCCGTGGGATTCCCGTCCACGTTGACGAACTGCCCCGCGGCGTGGAGCTCGCCGCCGTAGATCTCCAGGTCGTAGACCATGCCGTTCTCGATGCCCGCGCCCATGGCCTCCCAGCTCGTGCCGTTCCAGCGGGCGACGCGGGGGCCGACGGCCGTGAAGTCGCCCGCGGCGATGAGGTCGCCCTCGAAGACGGCCAGTTCCCAGACGAGGCCGCCCCCCCCGATGAGGCCGCCGCCCATGGGGGTCCAGCTCGCGCCGTCCCACAGCGCGACGCCGTTGGCGGCCGCGCCGCCCGCGGTGCCGAAGTCGCCGCCCGCCACGAGCAGGCCGTCCCACACGACGAGGCAGGTGACGCCCAGGAAGTCGGCATCGGCAAGGCCGGGAAGGGCCTCGAAGGCGGCGCCGTCCCAGGCGGCGACGTAGTTGCTGGACACGTCGTCCGCCGTCGTGAACATGCCGCCGAGGATCAGATTCCCGTCATGGAGGGCCAGCGCGTGCGCGGGCGCGGACAGGCCATTGCCGAGGGACGCCCAGGCGGATCCGTCCCAGCGGGCGACGCCGTAGACGTTGGTGCCACCGGCTCCCCCGAACCACCCGGCGCAGTACAGCTCGCCCGCGAAGGGCTGCAGGGCCATGCCCATGTCGCTCAGACCCTGGCCCGCGGCCACGTCGAAGCCGTCCCACCAGTTGGCGTCGGCGGCGTTGTAGTAGCCGCCGGCGGTGTAGTAGGTAGCGCTGAGGGGGCTGGCCTGCGGCGCCCAGGAGCTGCCGTCCCAGTGGAGGAGGGTGCTCCCCGAGCCCACGGCGTAGACATCCTCGTCGTCGAAGCCCCAGAGGCCGAAGAGGTTCGCGCTGGTGCCGCTCGTCATGGGCGCCCAGGCGCCGTCGCTGTAGCGGAGGATGGTGCCGGCGTCTCCCACGGCGAAGACGTCGTCGGTGGCGTCGCCCCACACGTTGTAGAGTTGAGGTTCTGTGCCGGTGGGCACGGTGTGCCAGGCGCCGTCGGCGGTCCGGTGGAGGCAGACGGGTTCTTCTCCCGCATCATACATGCCGCCCACGACCCAGATGTCGTCGGCGGACCGGCCCCAGATGGCAAGGTGGGCTCCCTCCACGCCGCTGGCTTCCGAGGACCAGGCGATCCCGTCCCAGTGGAGGAGCTCGCCGCTGTAGACCACCGCCCAGACGTCGTCGCTGGCGGCGCCCCAGATGTCGCGGATCTCGCCGGTCGTCCCGCTGGCCACGCTCGACCAGGCGGTGCCGTCGTAATGCACCATGACGCCGCTGTAGCCCGCGGCCCAGATGTCCGCGTCGTTGGCGCCCCAGATCGCCAGGAGGCTGTAGGCGGCCACGGCGCCCTGGTCCTGCCAGAAGCCGTCGTGGAAGTGGTAGACGTGCCCGCCGTTGCCGCTGGCCCAGAAGCTGCGCGGCGAGGCGCCCCACATGTTCCACATCCAGCCGTAGCCGAAGCTGGCCACCTCGGTCCAGGTAGTGCCGACCAGCTCGACGATTTCGCCGCCCAAGGTGGCCGCCCACAGCCTCTTGGGCCCGTCCACGCGCCCGGCCGCGCCGAAGGACGCGGCCCGGCCGGGATCCGCCGCTGCCGTGACGGGATCCGGCGCCGCCCAGGAGAAGGACGCGGCCCCCTCGGGAGCGCGTCCGCGGATCAGCTCCGACAGGTCCGGCGTCTCCGCCACGGCGGGCGGGGCCGCCAGGGCCAGGGCCGCCAGGCAGGCGAGGCCCGCCACGGTCAGGGGCCGGAAGGCTTGGATCAGGTCACGAATGGGCGTCAGCGCGGACATGGCACTCCTCCTCGGACCGTGGCCGGCCAGTCCGGCCCGCCATCGGCTCCTCCTGACGAGAATCCACTACCAGGCCCGTGAAAACAACTCCTTTGTAACAAGAGAGCGCCGCCCCCCGGGGAGCGGCGCTCGTCGCAATGTTGCGCAGCGGCCGGGCGCTAGCGCAGGAGCACCAGCTTGCGCGTGGCCTTCTCGGCCCCCGCCTCCAGGCGCGCGAAGTAGACCCCCGAGCCCAGCTCGTGGCCCGCGTCGTCGCGGCCGTCCCACTCCGTCCAGTGGCGGCCCGCCGGCAGCTCCTCATCCAGGAGCTGGCGCACCAGGCGGCCCCGCGCGTCGAACACCCGCAGCCGCGCCCGCGACGGCGACGGCAGGTCGAAGCC
>JAFGBK010000054.1 GCA_016933175.1 Candidatus Krumholzibacteriota bacterium
AGCCGCTCCAGGTCGAAGACCCCGTACTTGACCCCCGTCATGGTGCTGTCGCGCAGCAGGTAGTCCAGGCGGTCGGCGTCCACCTGCCCGCTGATGACGCTGGCCAGGAAGCGCTTGTCGCAGTTGTGGTCGAGGCAGTCGACGACCAGGCGCGGCATGGCGGGGTCGTACTCGCGCAGCACGCGGTTCACCTCGGTCGACGGCTCCAGGATGATCCGCCGCGTCCAGCTCTCGTGGGAGACGCCCAGCAGCATCTCGGCCGCGTGGCTGAAGGGCCCGTGGCCGATGTCGTGGAGCAGGGCGGCGGCGCGGGTCCACACCCGCTCCTCCGGAGTGATCTCCTCCTGCTTGGCGATCTGGTCGAGGATGCGCCCGGTCAGGTGCATGACGCCGATGCTGTGCGCGAAGCGCGTGTGCTCGGCGCCCTGGTAGACGAGATTGGTCAATCCGAGCTGTCGAATGCGCCGCAGCCGCTGGAACTCGGGCGTGTTCACCAGGTCCCACAGCAGCCGCTCGCCGGGATCCCCCGTGTCGAAGGTGATGATCCCGTGGATGGTGTCGCGTAGGAAGATCTCGCGGGAAGCCATGGCGCCACCTTACGGAGCGCCGCGGGGCAAGTCAATGCGGCCCCCTTTACGCCTTGAGGACGCGGGGCGCGGGTCGTATCGTGACGCCATGACGCAGCGACTCCTGCTCGCCCGCGAGGTCGCCGTCGGCGCCGCCCGATTGGGCGGGCGGCGGCCCCTCCTCTGCCAGACCATGACCACGTCGCCCACCGAGGACGTGGACGCGGCCTACGCCGAGGTCTGCCGCCTGGCGGAGGCAGGCGCCGCGCTGGTGCGCCTGGCCGTGCCCGGTCCGCCGGCCGCCGCCGCCCTCGAGGCGCTGCGCGCCCGCCTCGACGCGGCGGGCGTGGCGGTGCCCCTGGCCGCCGACTGCCACTTCCACCCCCGCGCCGCCCTGGACGCCGCCGACTTCGTCGAGAAGCTGCGCATCAATCCCGGCAACTTCGCCGAGCGGCGGCCCGCGCCCCCGGCGCCCCTGGACGACGCGGCCTACGCCGCCGAGCTGGAGCGCATCGCGGGCATCTTCTCGCCGCTGGTGGAGAAGTGCGCCCGGCTGGGCCGGGCGCTCCGCGTGGGCAGCAACCACGGCTCCCTGTCCGAGCGCATCCTCGCCCGCTACGGGGACACGCCCCGGGGCATGGTCGAGGCGGCCCTTGAGTACGTGCGCATGGCCGAGGCGCGGGGCTTCCACGAGCTGGTCATCTCCATGAAGGCCAGCAACCCGCGGGTGATGGTGAACGCCACGCGGCTTCTCGCCCTCGAGATGCTGCGCCGCGCGGAGGGAGAGGGGCTGCCCGTCTACCCCCTGCACCTGGGCGTCACCGAGGCGGGGGCGGGCGAGGACGCGCGGCTCAAGAGCTACGTGGGGATGGGCTCCCTGCTGGAGGCGGGCATCGGCGACACGGTGCGCGTCTCGCTCACCGAGAATCCCGAGCGCGAGCTGCCGTCCGCGCTCGCCCTGGCCGAGCGCTACTCGGACCGGCGCCTGGCGGCCGCGCCCTGGACCGTGGCGGACCTGGAAGCCCACTTCCACGTGGCGGGCGCCGATGCCGGCACGGGCGCCCTGGCTCCCGACGAGGTGCCGGCCGGGGCGTCGCCGGAGCTGCGGGCGGCCCGCCACTCCGTGACCCTCGTGCCCGTCCACTGGCAGCCCGCCATCCAGGAGCTGGTGGCCCTGCACTGGGTCCCGGCGGCGCCCGACCACATCCGCATCGGCGGGCGCGAGCAGCCCGGCAGCGTCCTCGTCCCCCGCGGCGCCGCCGTCCGGCTCGCGGAGCCCCGCCTGGAGGTCGGCGCCCGCGAGCGCACCTACCTGGAGCTGGCCGTGGGCGCCGGGGTGCCGCTGCTCGAGGGCCGCGCGCGCGCGGTGGCCGTCCTGGCCGGCAGCAGCGAGGAGGCCGTGCGGGGCACGGCCCTCGCCTATGCCCTGCTGCAGGCCACCCGCCTGCGCCTGAGCCGCGCCGAGTTCATCAGCTGCCCCTCCTGCGGGCGCACCCACTTCGATCTCCAGGCCGTCAGCCGGCGCGTCCGCGAGCGCTTCGAGCACCTGGAGGGGGTGACCATCGCCGTCATGGGCTGCATCGTCAACGGACCCGGGGAGATGGCCGGCGCCGACTTCGGCTACGTGGGCTCGGCGCCGGGCCGGGTGGACCTCTACGTGGGCCGCGAGCGCGTGGCCCGCAACATCCCCGACGAGGAGGCCGTGGACCGCCTCCAGACCCTCCTGGAAAAGTACGGCGTCTGGTGCGAGCCCCCCGATTCCCGCGCTTCCTGAGTCCACCGGCATTCCCGCGACCGCCGGCCATTGACAGGGCGGCGCGGCGCGCTTTCCTTGTCTGCCTGCCCGCAACATCGATCCGAGCGTATGGAAATGGCCCGCAACGACTTGTCACCGACGCGCACTCCCGTGAAGGTCTCCGAGGCGACCATCCAGCGCCTGCCGGTCTACCTGTACCGCCTCCAGGCCCTGCAGAAGCATGGCGTACGGCGTGTTAGCAGCCGCGACCTGGCGGCCCAGGTGCGCGTCAAGGCGGCCCAGCTCCGCTATGACTTCCGCCAGTTCGGGGGCTTCAGCCGTCCCGGACAGCCCTACGACGTGGACCACGCCGTCCGGCGCCTGCGCGAGATCCTCGGCCTGGCCGTGCCGGTGAACTGCATCATCGCGGGCCTGGGCAACCTGGGCCAGGCCATCGCCAACTACGCCCAGTTCGCCCAGGACGGCTTCAACCTGGTGGGCCTGTTCGACATCAATCCCAAGCTGGTCGGCTACAGCATCCGCGGCATCACCATCGAGGACATCGACGCCATGCCGGCCTTCATCGGCCAGCGGGGCGTCCAGCTCGGGATCATCGCCGTGCCGCCCGAGGCCGCCCAGTCCGTGGCCGAGAGGATGGCCGGCGCCGGCATCCGGGGCATCTGGAACTTCGCGCCCGTGGATCTGCGCCTGCCCCCCCGCGTGGTGCTCCACGACGAGTTCCTCTCCGTGGGCATCATGAGCCTGCGCTTCAAGGTGAAGGCGTTGCTGGAGAACGGCGGCGGCTTCTAGCTTCCCGCGACACTGGGCGCCGCGACGCACCGCCGGACTCGAGGGCGGCGGCGTTCCGGCGTCTCAGCGATAGAGCTGCTTGACCGCGGAGAAGGTGGACTCCGTGGCGGGAACGAAGACGTGGTAGAGGTACGACGAGGTGCATTCGCCCTCGTCGTAGTCGTAGCCCAGGTCCCCGTTCACGTCCGAGAAGGCCCAGATGTTGGCCCCCTCGCACCCGGCGAAGCTCATCTCCACGACGATCTTGCCGAACCAGTCGCCGTCCTCGCCTTGGGTGTTGACGACCAGGTCGCCCAGGGCGAAGCGCGCGCCGTCGACCAGCTCGCCGTTCACGCGAACCATGGGGTGGCAGCCCGCGGGAACGTAGGCGAAGGCCAGCAGGATGTTCACGTAGACGGCCGGCTCCTCGGACAGGGCCTCGATGACGAGATGGTAGGGGCTCGTATGGATCTCGAAGCCGTACCAGTCGTTGTGGCTCGGCTCGAAGCCCACCACGTTGGCGCGATAGACATCCCAGGCGATCTCGCCCGTCTCGCTGTTGATCAGCACCTCGCCGTCGATGTCGAAGGCCGGATCGTAGAGCTCGTGGCCGGGCCCGACGGTGAAGTAGCGGCTGTCCTTGTAGTGGTAGACGCTCTCTTCCTGGGGATAGGCGATGAGGCAGATGTCGTAGTCGTAGGCCGCCAGGGCCGGCGCCGCCATCATCACCATGAGCGTCCCTGCAAGAAATCTGACCATCGTACGCATACCGGGTGTCCTCGCTGTTGACAGACTTCTCCCGCGCCGGAAGCCGACACAAGACCCTTCATTATACCAAAGAGAGCCCGGCCCGCGCAAAAAGCTCTTTCAAAGTCAATCGTTGCAACGGATTGCGTGGTCCGCCCGGCGCGGCGGCCGGCCGGCCCGAGCCCGGGCCCGGGCCGGCATGGGCAAGGGACGGACCCTCAGGCGAGGGTCTTGAAGGGCTCGAAGGTCATGAAGTCGGCGTGGTGGACGATGATCCCCTCGATGGTCCGCTGCCCCGTGTCGCCCTCCTTGGCGTGCATGGCGATCATGTGGAGGACCGACGGCGGCAGGTCGAAGCGCATGGCCAGGCCCACGCCGGAGAAGGGGTGGCGCAGCAGCCGGCCCGCCTCCCCCTGGACGACCTTGCCGTCCACCTTGTCGTACTCCAGCAGCTTGCCCACGTCGATGAGGATGGCCCCGGCGATGAGCACGTCCATGTCGATGGGCAGGGCGTCGCCGTAGAACTCCCTCATGAGGCGGGCGCTCTCGCGGCAGATGTGGACCACGCTGCGCTTGTGGGCCATGAAGCTGACGGCCTTCCTGGTGAGCAGCGTGAAGGGGATGATCTCCAGCTCCTCCGGCTCCAGGGCGCTCTGCTCCAGGGCGTACTCCCAGACGCGTGCGGTCTTGGCGCGCAGATCCGGATCTTCGATCCAGTCCAGCTCCGGCCAGAGCCGGTGCACGGCTTCCTGCATGTCTTTCCTCCGCGGCGCCGGCCCGGCCGGCGCCAGGGCTAGTCGCGGTGGTAGTAGCTGACGCCGATTTCGTTCTCGAGCGGATCCGGCTGGCGGACGTTGCCCGTGCGGCGGGCCTGGTAGACGAACTCCGCGTCCAGCTCGATGCGCTCGTCGCTCACCTTGCGCATCTCGGCGCTGGCGGCCAGGTTGCCGCCGTGGACCAGGTGCACCACCACGCCCATGTCCTTGACCAGGCTCACGGCCGGCACGTAGTCGGCGTCAGGCGCCAGCAGGATGATGTGATCCACGAGGCCCCGAGCGGCCAGGTAGACCATGTCCGCGGCCAGCATGACGTCCACGCCCTTCTGCTGGTAGGTGGTGCTGCCGTCGTCGTTGAGCACGCGCTGGGTGCGCCCCAGCTTCACGGTGAAGCGCGGGAGGTACTCGAGGCGGTGGAAGAAGCCCCGCTTCTTCTGCACCCGCTCGTGCTCCTCCTCCGTGGGATCCTGCGAGGACCAGGGCAGGGCATGGTAGTAGTAGGTGCGCAGCAGCTCCACGTGGGAGCCGATGTTGCGCGAGACCTTCTTGATCAGCCCGATGGCCAGCTTGTGGTAGTCCACCTGCGCCCGATTGTGCTCCTTGATCATCAACATCTCGAGATAGGCCCCGTCGATGAGAATGGCGGCTTTCATCACTTTCTCCTTGGATCGAATCGTGATCGGTCAATAGTGCCGCCCTTGCCCGCCGCGTCGCCGTCGGCGGCCTCGGGCTCCAGGGGAATGTCGAACCTCAACTCGTGCCTGCCGATGCCCGCGTCCACGCGGACCAGCGCGGCGTCCTCGCCGAACCAGAAGCTGCCCCAGGCGCGGCGCTTCTCCTCCTTCTTCCCCGTCGTCGGGGTCAGGATTCGGTACCGGTAGAGCCAGCGCCGGGCTCCCTGCCGGGGGTCGAAGTCCCGCTCGGAGGGCGGCCCCAGGGCCCTTTCCACCTGGATGCTGTCGGGCAACTGGTCGCAGAGACGGCGACGCAGGCTGCTACGCGTCGACGCCGTCTCCCGTTCCACCTCGGCTCGGCCCAGGCTCTCGAGCAGCTCCCGGATGGCGGCCTCCGGATACAGGTCCGTGAACTGCGCCGGAAACCGGAGCTCCGCCAGCATCCCGTCCCTGAATCCCATTCGGTACTCCAGCGGCGCCCGGCCGTTCGGGACCTGCTGGAAGGCGTAGACCCGCCAGTCCAGCTTCGCATCCTTCTCCCGGCGCGTCGGCTCCACCTCCATGATCTCGTCGATGTCCTCCCCGCTGAGCAGCGGCTTCCCGGCGACGAGAGCGTAGACGCTGTCGCCGCGGAACTCGAAGTGTTCGTTGAAACGATCGAGTTGACGCTTGAATTGGAGGAGGCGCCAATAGACGCAGCCGCTGCTCGCTGCGACCCCAATCGCCATGATGACCGGGAGAAACCGGCGAATTCGCTTCATCAAAAGTATGGTCCCACTCGTTGCTCGCCGCAAACTAGCAGAACGAAGGCCGGGCGCCAAGCCCTGCCTGGCCCGGCCGGCGCGCTAGACGGACCGGAACTCGAAGCCCTTCTCCCTGAACAGGCGCAGGCAGGCGTCCACCACCGCCGCATCATAGGCACCGCCCTTGTGGTGCTCCAGCTCCGCGAGGACCACCTCCAGCGGATGGGCCTGGCGGTAGGGGCGGCGTGTCAGCATGGCCTCCACCGTGTCGGCCACGGCGAGAATCCTTGCCTGGATGAGGATCTCCCGGCCCTTGAGGCCGGCGGGATAGCCCGTGCCGTCCATCCGCTCCTGGTGCTGGAGGATGGCGTCGGCCACGGGCCAGGGAAATTCCACGCGCTTGAGCAGGCGATGGGCGATCACCGGATGGGTACGCACGATGCTCTGCTCGGCCCGGCTCAGTTCGCCCGGCTTGCACAGGATCTCGGCGGGGATGGCCACCTTGCCCAGGTCGTGCAGGAGGCCGGTGATGCGGATCCCCTCGACGGTGAAGGCATCGCTGCCCAGCTCCTCGGCGATGGCCACGGCGAGCTGGGCGACCCGCTTCTGATGACCGGAGACGAAGGGATCCCGGCGCTCGACCATGCTGGACATGGCGTCCACGGTGCCCAGGAAGAGCCGCCGCAGGCGGTCCAGGCTCGTCTGGAGGTGGCCCTCGTCCTCGGCGCCCGACGACGCGTCCTCCGCCATGAGGAGATAGCCCCCGGGCCGGCCCTCGGGATCCTGCAGCGGCAGGCCCTGGAAGCGAATCAAGCGCCCGTCGCCGGCGAAGGCCGCGTCGGGCGATGCCTCCAGGTCGAAGGACTCCCCCCGTTCGAGGAGGGCGCGGACCGCCTCCCGCAGGGGTTCCTGCATGCACTCCATCTCGAGCAGGGGGGCGCCCCGGGATTCCAGGTCGCCGGAGCGGGGACAGATCTCCGCCATGGCGCGGTTGACGGTCTCGATTCGGCCGTTCCGGTCCATGTGGATCAGCCCCAGGGGCAGCCGGTCCTGGCCAGCGCGCAGGCTTCGTGCGAGCTGCCGCGCGGCGTCGCGCTCGTCCCGGACCCGGTCCAGCGCGGCCTCGAGCTCCTTGATGCGGCGCGTGAGGCTCTCGAGCTCCACCCGAACTTCGTCTTTGACCTGAACATCTTGCATGCTGGCTCTCCAGACCGGCGTCCCATCCCTGCGACGTTCCGGGTTGGGCTCCACAAGTCACTCATTTGAATAGAATTGCAAATGCGCGGCCCCGGACGGGACACCGCCCGCCCGCGGTCATGGAACCGTCGAGCAAGGATCCGGCCAGCCGGCAGGCGGCCCTCGTGTCACAGGCCGTGGGACGGAGGGGACCTTTCTCTGAACCGACTTCGAAGCGGAGGTGAAGGGGAAGGTCCCCTCCGTCCTGCAGTTTGAGGTGAAAGGGCCGCCTACCGGCTGCGGATCGGCTTCCAGTCCTGCTCGGCCTCGGTGACCTTGGGATTGACGATGGCGTCCTGGCCGAGCATGAGGTGCATCCCCACCTTCTGCGGGCCGCCCGTGCGGTGGACGTAGCGCATGAGGCCGGTGCCCGGATGGGGCATGACGCGGATGCGCGCGTCGTAGGCCACCGGGCCCATGACCGCCAGGTGCAGGGTGTTGACGAGCAGGCCGTCGCCGGGCTTGTCGAGAATGGCCTGGGTGAAGCCCTCGCTGACGGAGCCCATGGCGAGGTTCGTGTACTCGGGAACCTCGGACTTGCCGATCAGGGACAGGCCCTCGGGCAGGTCGACGCGGTACTCCAGGGCCATGACGTTGCCCTCGTAGCGCGTGCCGGCGTTCCACATGACCAGGTAGACGGTGAGGGTGTCGGGCGGCTCGCCCTCGAGGAGTGTGTCGAGGCCGGCCTCGTCGAAGTAGACCCCCAGGATCACCTCGGGCTTGCCGTCCTCCCACAGGCGGGTCTCGTCCGCGCGGGCATTGACGGCGGCGGGAGCCGCCAGGATCGCCAGCAGCAGGGCGGTGATGAGCCGTCGTGTCATGATCGCG
Source organism: Candidatus Krumholzibacteriota bacterium (assembly GCA_016933175.1). Taxonomy (GTDB): domain Bacteria; phylum Krumholzibacteriota; class Krumholzibacteriia; order JACNKJ01; family JACNKJ01; genus JAFGBK01. The sequence continues at coordinate 8,095 of JAFGBK010000054.1, forward strand.
CCTTTCGCGTCGCGCGGCGCCCTCGCAGCGCCGCGGCACTCAGAAGGATAGCCGTCGGGACGGCGCGGCGGCAAGCTCGCGCCTAGGCGTCCGCTCCCTCGTCCCAGGTTTCCAGCAGCTCGGACCGCTCGCGGGCGCCCTTGCGGAGCAGGCGCTCCAGGGAGGGCGGCGTCAGCCGCACGCGGAACCGGGCCCCCGCGGCGCCGTAGCGCACGTCCCGCACCTCCGCCTCCCGGTAGATGTGCCCCGTTACGGACCCGTCGCCGGCGCGCAGCTCGAGGACGGTCTCCACGAAGGCCTCCCGGCGCCTGGCGCGGATCGCCTCGCGCAGGCCCTCCAGCCCCTCGCCGTCGCGGGCGCTGACACGCAGGGCGGTCGGCCCGCCCGGGGCCGGACCCCCGGCGACGCCCGGAACGGCGTCGCACTTGTTGTAGACCCGCAGGGTGGACTCGGGGTCGATGTCCATGTCCCCGAGCACCTCCTCCACGGCCTCGATCTGGCGGTCGCAGTCGGGGTTCGACAGGTCGACGACGTGGAGCAGCAGGTCCGCCTCGCGCACCTCCGACAGCGTGGCCTTGAAGCTCTCCACGAGGTGATGGGGGAGCTTGCGGACGAAGCCGACCGTGTCGGTCAGGAGCACGGTGTCGCCCTCGCCCAGGTCCAGGCGCCGCGTGGTGGAGTCCAGGGTGGCGAAGAGGGCGTCGGCCACGTGGACGTCGGCGGCCGTCAGGGCGTTGAGCAGGCTGCTCTTGCCCACGTTGGTGTAGCCCACCATGGCCACGGAGAAGGCCTCGCGCCGGCGCCGCTGGGCCTTGGTCTCGCTGACCCGCTCCACGCGCGCCAGATCACGCTTGAGCCGCGCCATGCGCTCGCCCAGGCGCCGGCGGTCCACCTCGAGCTGGGTTTCGCCAGGGCCGCGCGTGCCGATGCCGCCCTCCTGCCGGGACAGGTGCTCCCACATGCGGCGCAGGCGCGGCGCCAGGTACTCGAGCTGGGCCAGCTCCACCTGCAGTCGGGCCTGCCGCGTCTGGGCCCGCAGGGCGAAGATGTCGAGGATCAGCTCCGTGCGGTCGATGACGTTGGTGTCCGTGGCGCGCTCCAGGTTGCGGGCCTGCACGGGGCTGAGGTCGTTGTCGAAGATGATCAGGTTGGCCTCGCGCTCGCGGCACCGCTCGGCCAGCTCGGCCACCTTGCCCTTGCCGATGAAGGTCGCGACGTCCGGCGCCCGCCGTTCCTGGATGGTGGCATGCAGCACGCGCGCCCCCGCCGCGCGCGCCAGCTGGGCCAGCTCCAGGAGGTTGGCCTCCTCCTCCTCGCGCTCCTGACCCCTCAGCACCGTGCCCATGAGGACGGCGCGCTCGCGAACCGCCTGCGCGGGGGGATGGAAGAAGTCCTTGCCGGGCATCGCGCTCCTAGTCCACCCCGCCCCGGAGGGGCACCTCGAGGGTCAGGGGATAGTCCACCAGGCGCTCGAGCGCGCCCTCCCGCACCACCACGGTGTCCTCCAGGCGCACGCCCAGCCTCTTCTCCGGGTAGTAGAGGCCCGGCTCGAGGGTCAGGACCATGCCCGGCTCCAGTTCCTTGGGGCCCGTGGCCCGCATGAAGGGCTCCTCGTGCACCTCCAGGCCGACGCCGTGGCCGAGGCTGTGGCAGAAGCCCACCTGGGTGCCGGGGTGGCTGCGAAGGGTCTCGTAACCCTTCTCCTCCAGGAAGCGGGCCACCCGCAGGTGCAGCTCGTGGGCGTCCAGGCCCGGCTCGAAGGCCTCGTAGCCCACGGTCAGGGCCTCGGCCACGTCCTGGTGCAGGCGCTTCAGGGCGGCGGGCGCCCGGCCGGGGCAGAAGGTGCGGGTCATGTCGAAGAAGTAGCCGTAGGGATTCTCCCGCGGAAAGATGTCGATGACGATGGGCTGGCCGGCCACCACCTTCCGCTCGTCGCTGCCCTCGTTGTGGGGCACGCCGGCCTCCTCGCCCTGGGCGATGATGCAGGCGGCCTCCTCGGCGAGTCCGTGCCTCATGAAGGTCTCGCGCATGGTCGTCTTGAGGCCGCCGATGGTCAGCGGCGCGCCGCCCGGCTCCACCAGCGTCCGACCGCGCAGGCCGCAGCGGGCGATGCGCCGGCGGATGGCGTCGAAGGCAGCGCAGGTGCCCTGGCCGACGCGACGGATGCGCTCGATCTCGTCCTCGGTCTTGATCTCACGGGCGCGGTCGAGCAGCGGGCTGCGCTCCTCCACCAGTTCCAGGCCCGCGCGCTTCGCCTCGCGGCGGAAGCGCTGCAGCCAGGGCAGCGTGGTTTCCAGGGTCGCGGCGCCGTAGAGCGCCAGGCGTCCCTTCGCCCGCACCTTGCGCAGCAGGGACAGCAGGTAGGCCACGCGGTATCCCACGGGATCGCCCGCGTACTGCTTGCGCAGCCTGCCCGCCTGCGTCCTCGAGACGGGCAGGAACTCGAAGCCCGTGCGGGCGGCGTTGTCCCGCTCGAAGTCGATCCCCACCAGTAGCTTCTTGCCGCCGCGCTTCCAGATGAGGGTGGCGTGCTCCAGCTTGGCGCCCCGCGCCAGGCGGAAGAAGGCCGGGTGCCCGACGCTGTTGCCGTCGATCAGGAGGACGTCGATCTTGCGCGCGCGCATCAGGGCGTCGATGGTGGAATGCAGGGGATCCGTCATGGTGGACCTCGCGCTGGCAGGAGGAGAAGGGTGCCCGCCGCGGCGGGCCCGGACGGCATCAATATGCCGCCTGGAGCCGAAAAGCTCAACTCCCGGTCCAGGGGCCGGCGCGCCCCCGTCCGCGACCGGTCCGGCGGGCCGCGGCGCGGACGGCGCGGGCGGCCCGCCGGACCTCGCGGAACACCCGTTCCCCTTGTGCGTAGGCAGGCCCGGCACTATGGTCGCCCAGGGTGCCGACCCCGAAAGACAGCGCAACGACAGGGACGGAGTAAGCATGTCCCGGGATGACGGCGGCCGCTCGCGGCGGGCCGCCTTCCTCGTCGACGACCGGCTCGTGCAGCCGGATCTGAACCGCATCAGCGGCGGGGGGCGCACCGTCCAGGTGGAGCCCCGCCTCGTCGACGTCCTGGTGCGCCTGGCCGAGCGGCCCGGCGAGGTGGTGGGACGGCGCGAGCTGCTGGACGCGGTCTGGAGCGACACCGTCGTCGGCGAGGAGTCCCTGACCCGCGCCATCTTCGAGCTGCGCCAGATCTTCGGCGACGATCCCCGCGCCCCCCGGATCATCGAGACCATCCGCAAGCGGGGCTACCGCCTCGTGGCTCCGGTGCGGCCGGCCGGCGCGGATTACGTCGCCGAGGCCCCGGCGGGCCCGGACGCGGCGGCGGTCCCGGTAGCCGCGGCGCCCGCGCGTGCCGCCCGACGCCGCGGCTCCTGGACGGCGCGGCTGCTGGGCGCGGCGGCCGTGGCCGTCCTGGCGGCGGCCCTGGTCATCATCTGGCAGCTCCGGCGCCCCGCGCCGCCCTCGAGTCTGCTGGCCTCGCTCCCCTTCACCAGCTTCCCCGGCCTCGAGCTCCATCCCGCCCCCTCCCCGGACGGGGGCCGCGTGGCTTTCGCCTGGAACGGGCCGGCCGAGGGCGAGTTCGACCTCTACGTCAAGCAGCGCAACACGGAGACCCCCCTCCAGCTCACCGACACGCCCGAGAACGAGGTCTACCCGGCCTGGTCGCCCGACGGCGGCACGCTGGCCTTCATCCGCCGCGGCGCCGGCGAGCAGGGCATCTTCACGGTGCCGGCCATCGGCGGCGAGGCCCGCCGCCTGTACCAGACCGCGGGCTTTCTGAGCGACCTGGACTGGTCGCCGGATGGCCGCTGGCTCCTCTTCGCCGAGCGCGAGGACCTCTCGCGGCCCCTGCGCCTCGTCCTGCTCGACGCGCACAGCCTCGAGCGGGAAGTCCTGACCCATCCCGCGCCGACCCTCCTGGGCGACGATTGCGCGCGCATCTCGCCGGACGGACGCCTGGCGGCCTTCATCCGGCGCGAGCTGAGCGGCATCGGCAGCATCTTCACCGTGCCCCTGGCGGGCGGGGAGCCGCGCCGCCTGACGCAGGCGCTGGTGGACGTGCGCGGCCTGGCCTGGTGCAACGGCGGCGGGTCCATCGTCTTCTCCACCGTCCTGGGCGGGACCAACGACCTGTCCGTCGTGTCCGCAGCCGGCGGGCGCGTGCGGCGCCTGCCCTCGTTCAGCGAGTGGATCCTGGCGCCGGCCACGGCGCGCGCGGCCGACGTCCTGGTCTACGAGAGCGTCACCTTCACCCGCGACATCTGGCGCCGGCCCCTGGGCGCGAACGGCGGCGAGGCGACGCCCTTCATCGTCTCCACCTACTGGGACGGGGCGCCGCGCCACTCGCCGGACGGGTCGCGGGTCCTCTTCCTGTCGGCGCGGACGGGCTTCATGGAGCTGTGGAGCTGCCGCCGCGACGGCTCCCGGCTGCGCCAGCTCACCCGCCTGCGCGGTCCCATCCCCGGCGGCGGGCACTGGTCGCCCGGCGGCGAGCGCATCGCCTTCCACACCATCGACGAGGGCCGCAGCGGCGTCTGGGTCCTGGACCAAGACGCCGCCGTGCCCCGGCTGCTCCACCAGGAGCTGGGAAGCTGCCTCCTGTCGGGCTGGTCGCGCGACGGCGGCTGGATCTACTTCTCCACGCCCATGGGCGACGCCTGGCGGCTCTGGAAGATCCGCGCGACGGGCGGCGAGCCCCTGCCCGTGCCGGCGGAGGGGGCCATGGCGGCCGCCGAGACGCCCGATGGCCGCGGCCTGCTCTTCACACGGCCGCCGGAACCGGGCATCTGGCGCCAGGATTTCTGGGGCGGCCCGGCCCGGCGCGTCGTCGACGACCTCCGCCCGGGGGACTTCTACTACTGGCAGGTGATGGGAAACGGCCTCTACTACAATCGTGAGCGGGACGGCCTCTTCGAGCGCGTCCGCCGGGACCTGGACAGCGGCGAAACCCGCGTGGTGGCCCGACTGCCCGAGGCCAACAGCCTCACGGTCAGCATCGCGCCGGACGAGAGCGAGCTGCTCTTCGTCCGCATGGAACACGTGGACGTGGACCTGCGCCTGGTGGAGGACTTCCGCTAGGCGTGGCGCGGCGGCGCGCGCCGGTGCCGGCGGCCGCGCGGCCGGCGCGGTCCTTGCGGGCGCGGCGCGCCGCCGCGAGACCTATCCCAGGGAGGCGAGAGCCTCCTCGGCCGTGTCGAAATCCTTGATGTAGCTCCACAGGTTCACGAGCTCGAGCAGCATGCGGGTCTCCGTGGACACGCCGGAGACGTGCAGGCGCCCCTGGACGCGGGTGATGGACGTGTAGCAGGCGGCCAGCAGGCCGACGCCCGCGCTGGTCAACCGCTTCACCCCCGTCAGGTCGAGGACGAAGTCCCTGTAGCCGGCCCGTATCTCCCCGCGCACGTCCTCGAGCAGGTCGTAGCACTCCCGCGAATCGATCAGGGATCCCTTCAGGCGGAAGATCACGGCCTTGGGCTCTTCGCGCTCGGATCGTTCGACTTCCAGCTTGCCGCGAAGCCAGGTCATCTCGCTATCCCTTCGCCAAGGGTCCGCTCCCAGCATAGCACGATGCCGCGCCGGACACACCCCGGCGATGCGCGGATCCGGCGGCCGGGGGCGGGCGGACCCTCGACCCTGGACAGTCCCGGCCGCCTCGGCGACACTGGGGCGGCCGTCCGGATGCCCCGCGGCGGCGCGCCCGAGGAGGTCCGCCGTGAAACGGCTCGTCGCCATCGCCTGTGCCCTCGCGCTCGCCCTGTCCCTGGCCGCGCCGGATGCGCGCGGCGTCGAGATGGCCCGCGGCCTCGTCTTCGCCGACCAGGACGGCGACGGCCGACGCGGCGCCGGCGAGCCCGGCCTGCCGGACGTGCGCGTCTCCAACGGCCGGGAGATCGCCGTTACGGACGGCGACGGCCGCTGGGAGCTGCCCGTGCGCGGGGACTGCGTCCTGTTCGTCATCAAGCCGCGGGGCTGGGCTCCGCCCCTGGACGACCAGAACCTGCCGCGTTTCCACCACGTGCACTGCCCGGCGGGCTCGCCGGCCCTGCGCTTCGCCGGCGTGGCGCCAACGGGGCCGCTGCCCGCCTCGGTGGACTTCCCCCTGCGGCGCCAGCAGGAGCCGGACCGCTTCCGCGCGGTCCTGTTCGGCGACACCCAGCCCCGCGACCAGAAGGAGATCGACTACCTGGCCCACGACATCATCGAGGAGGTGGCGGGGGTCAACGCGGCCTTCGGCGTCACCCTGGGCGACGTCATGTTCGACGACTTGTCGCTCTTCGGCAGCCTCAACGCCGCCGTCGCCCGCGTCGGCATCCCCTGGCGCAACGTCCTCGGCAACCACGACCAGAACTACGACTCGCCCGACGACGCCCGCGCCGACGAGACCTTCACCCGCGTCTACGGCCCGCCCTACTACAGCTTCGACTGGGGGCCGGTGCACTTCGTCGTCCTGGACGACGTGTACTGGCGGGGCCGCGTGGCGGACGAGGACGCCTACGCCGGCGGCAACTACACGGCCGGCCTGGGCGCGGACCAACTCGCCTTCCTGGGGCGCGACCTGGCCCTCTGCCCGCCCGACCAGCTCGTGGTGCTCTTCATGCACATCCCCCTGACGGCGCCCTGGGTGGAGGCCGACCGCGAGGCCCTCTTCCGCCTGCTGGAGGCGCGGCCCCGCTGCCTGTCCGTGTCGGCCCACTACCACGTCATGGCCCACGTCTTCCTGGGCGCCGAGGACGGCTGGCGCGGCGCGGCGCCCCACCATCACTTCATCAACGCCACCACCTGCGGGTCGTGGTGGTCGGGGGCGCCCGACGAGCTGGGCATCCCCCACACCACCATGCGCGACGGCGCGCCCAACGGGTGGACCCTGGCGACCTTCGGCGCCGACGGCTACCGGCTGGCCTTCAAGGCGGCCCGGCGGCCGGCGGACCACCAGATGAGCATCTTCGCGCCGGAGGTGGTGGCGCGTGCCGGGGCCGACACCACGGAGGTCCTGGCCAACGTCTTCGCCGGCTCCGAGCTCTCGCGCGTGGAGATGCGCCTGGCGGGCGGCGAGTGGCGGCCCATGGAGCGCGAGGAGCGCGAGGACCCCTACTACGCGGCCATGAAGGCGCTGGAGGAGGGCGATACGCCGCCGCCTGGCCTCAGGCTGCCGCGCGCCGGGAAGAGCCCCCACATCTGGCGCGGCCTGCTGCCCGCCGATCCGCCGGCCGGCACCTGGGCCATCGAGGTGCGCGAGACGGACATGTTCGGCCAGGTCCACCAGGGCCGGCGCCTGGTCCGCATCGAGTAGGCGGCAGCGCGGCGGTGCTGTGGCCGCGGCGCTCGGCGCGCCGCGGGGCGTTGCGAGGTGTTGCGTTCTTGCCTGCGTGGGCGGCGGCAGGTATGCTCCGTTGCCAATCCCTCTCCCGGAGGCTCTCGCATGCCCGAGCACCGCGTCACCCAGGGCGACTGCCTGCTCAGCCTCGCCAAGGAGCACGGGTTCTCCTGGGAAACGCTCTGGAACCACCCCGACAACGCCGAGCTCAAGCGGCTGCGCAAGGATCCCAACGCGCTCAAGCCCGGCGACGTGCTGGTCATCCCCGAGCGCCGCGACAAGCAGGAGGACGCCGCCGGAGAGGCCAAGACCCAGTTCCGCCGCACGGGCGCCCTGGCTCGCCTGCGCCTGGAGATCCTCGCCGTGCCGACACCCGCGTCCGGCGCCTCCGGCACACAGGAAGGCGGCGGCGAGACGCAGCAGAGCGAGGGCGGCGGCGGTTCCGCGACACAGCAAGGCGGCGGCGAGGGCGGCGGCGCCACGCAGCAGAGCGAGGGCGGAGATGGCGGTGGCGCGCAGGCGCCCGCCGAGCCGGAGCCCCTGGCCGACACGGCCTTCACCCTGGACGCCGGCGGCTCCATCCAGGAGGGCAACACCGACGGCGAGGGCCGCATCGACGTGCCCGTGCCCGCCGGCGCGCGGCAGGCCGAGCTGGTGCTGTCCCCCGGCACGCCCGACGAGCGCCGCCTGACCCTGCTGCTCGGCGGCCTCGACCCCGCCGCGGAGGTCACGGGCGTCAAGCAGCGCCTGGCCAACCTGGGCTTTCCCGCCGGGGACGAGAGCGACGGCGCCGAGACGCCCGAACTGGAGCAGGCCCTGAGCGCTTTCCAGCAGCACTGCGAGCTGGAGGTGACGGGCCGCATCGACGACACCACCCGCGACCGCCTGGTCGAGGAGCACGGCAGCTAGGAGGCGCCATGCCCGACGAGAACGGCGCATCGTCCACGCAGGGACCGGCCGGCGGCGGCCGGCCCATTCCCGTCGAGCGCGGCGGTCCCGGCGACGAGCGCTTCAACCGCATCGTCCTGAGGCCGGCGCCCTTCGCCGTGCGGCTCGTGGACGAGGAGGGCGAGCCGAAGGAGGGCGTGGCCTACGTCCTGACCACCGAGGACGGCACGGAGTTGTCGGGCGAGACGGATGCACAGGGCTGGATCCGCCGCTGGGACGTGCCCGCGGGACGCGTGTCGGTGCGCATCGACGACGAGACCCTGGTCGTCGGCGATGGGGAGGAGGGCTGATGGCCTGGCACCAGGTGGCGTCCGACGAGCGCATCGAGACCATCGCCGAGCGCTACGGCCTGACCCCCGATGAGCTCCTCGACCTGATGACGCCGCTGGGCGAGACCAACCGCGAGGGCCTCGGGCGCGACGAGGCCTACCCCGGCGAGCATGTCTGGGTGCCCGACCCGCCCGAGGACGAGGACCGCGGCGGCACGGACGAGGAGTCGGGCACCGGCGATCGCGTGCGCGACGTCGTCCACGCCGCCGGCGGCACCGAGGCCGACGTCGCCGATGCCGGTGGCGGCTCGGGCGGCGGCGGGACCGGCGGAGCCGTGACGATCACCGTGACCAGCCCCCCCTGGGAGCGACCCGACCTCAACCAGTGGCTGCGCTGGCAGGAGGGCCTGAGCTCCCGGCACGCCGACCGCATCTCCGCCAACGACGAGGCCCTGTACTGCGCCCGCGCCTACGGCGAGCGCATCCTCTGGCACTGGGGGGGGATCCACGGCCGGACGTGGTCCTTCGGCGCCGAGACCACGCACAACCTGCCCATGGGCACTGGGCTGTGGCGCTGCTGCCTGGGTCGCACCGACATCAGTGCGGCCGACGCCCTGCGCATCTACCGCGAGCAGAACCGGGGGCACCTGCCGGGAACGGACCGGCTCGGCGACGGCGGCGTGCGCTACGCGGCCTTCCGCAACTACCTGCGCTCGGTGGGCGAGGACGACGCCATGGCCGCGGCCTTCTCCTGGTCCACCAGCGGTTCGCCCGTGGGACAGGATGTTTCCGAGTGGGGGCGCACCCTGGACCCTCAAACGCCCTACTACGCGCCCGTGGCGCGCATCCGCAATCTGCTGGCGCGCAACGCCACCCTGCCCCAGACCTGGGTGGACGCGCCGCTCCAGGCCCAGCTCGACGTGACGGAGATCCTGTTCGGCATCCTGGCCCGCGGCACGCGCCACGCGCTGGGCGCGGGAGTGGGCGTCACCACCAGCCACCTGGACGGCATCCTGGGCGGCATGCGCGGCGACTCGTCGACCGGGCACCGCGCCTTCCCGCACATCAACGTGTCGGAGTTCCACCGCACCGCGCGCCTGTCGGGCGCGCAGATGATCCGCGACCGGCTCAGCAGCACCCGCGTGGACGTCTACGACCGCATCCTGGAGATCATGGACATCTGCATCCGGCGTTACCCGCTGCGCCACCTCGACGACTCCGCGACGCTGCGCAGCCGCGGCTGAACCGACGACGACGCCCCGCGACCGGGACCCGCACCATTCCGCAAACAACGAAAAGGGCCCGCGCCAAGAAGCGCGGACCCCGGCGTTGCAGGATGCTCGCCTCAGAAATCAGTAAAGGCTCTTGACGCAGGACCAGGATGAATCCTGGACCGGCGTGCCGCACAGGACGAAGGGAAGTTCACCCGAGACCGTGTGGGGTTCGGCGCCGAAGACGTCGCCTTCCTGTGTCCAGCCGATGGTCACCGGACCGCATTCGCAGGCGGTGGTGATCAGGACCTCCACGTAGAAGGTGCAGCAGTAATCCTGGTAGATCTCTCCCCAGCCGCCGTCGCCATCCATGAAGGCCGCCGTCCAGATGGGGTCGTTGACGAAGTTGAACAACGCCCCTATGCCGCCGTCGTTGTACGAGCCGCCGAGCACCTCGAAGCACTCGGGGAACGTGAAGATGACGTTGGACGTCCACTCGTTGTCCGGGCTGTGGTTGCAGGCGTAGAACTCGAAGGTCACGGTCTCGCCTGGGTTGGCGGTGGTGGGCGCGATGAGATCGACGGTGCAGCCCGTCATGCTGCGGTCGGCCATCACCGGGCCGGCCATCAGTGCCATGAGGGCGACGAGCATTAGTAATCGCTTCATAAGGAGAGACCTCCCACTGGTGCGCGCGGCAGTGCCGCTCGGCATGATAGTCATGGGGGATGAGACCTGGTGGTGTCCGCGCCGAGGATCCGTGCCCGCCCGCGCGGGCGGCCCGCAGGGGAGAAGGTGCGATTATACCGCTTGCGGCGGCGCGGAGTCAACATGGCCGCGCCGCCGCCGCGCAAGCCGTCCGCGGGCCGCACTCGCGTGCCGGAACGCGGCGCGTCGGCCACAAAGACCGGCGAAACGAAGCGGGCGGGGCCGCCAAGCGGCCCCGCCCCGTTCTCACCCTTGACCGGCCCCGGTTTGGCTGGCGCCACCTGGGGCCTGGGAGTGACGCCTAGAGGTTCTTCTCCACCGCCGCGAGGCATCGGTCGTGGATCGCCTGCGCCTCGGCCAGGATGGCGTCGGCCTTGGCGCGCCACTCCGCGCGGAAGGCCTCGTCCTCGATGCCGGCGAGGTTGATTCGCACGTTGTAGTAGGCGCCGCGCACGGCGGCCAGGCCCAGCATGGCGCCCACGCCCGCGTCCGAGGCGCTGTTGGTGTTGCCCTTCTCGGCCACGGGCTCGCAGAACCTCAGCGCCTCGAGCGCCAGCTCCATCACCGAGAAGGGAACGCGCGTGGCGCCCTTGGTGGCCTCCTGGACGGCCGCGCTGCGCGCGGCCTTTTCCTCGTCGGTCTGCTTGGGCAGCTTGAAGGCCGCCATGACCTGGTTGAAGGCCTCGGTGTCCTCGTCCACCTTCTGCTCCAGCTTCTCGCGCAGGGCGTCGGCGTCCTTGACCATGTCGGCCATGGCGCCCTCCACGGCCGCGTACTTCTTGCCGCGGGTCAGCCGCGCCACCATGGCGGCCAGGCCCGCCGCCAGGGCGCCGCAGAGGGCCGACACGCTGCCGCCGCCGGGCGCCGGCGCGCTGGAGCTGAGCACCTCGGTGAACTCGGCCACCCCCAGGCCCATGAGCGGCCCCGGCGGCGCGGGCGGCAGGGCGCTGGGCGAGGCCGTGCCCTTCTCGATCATCACCTCGATGACCTTCTCCTCCAGCTTGAAGGGGTAGAGGTCGTTGAGGCCCAGGTAATCCACGGCCAGGAGCATCTGGTCCCACTCGCTGTCGGGCAGCATCTTGCCCGCGTCCTCGCAGTGGAAGCGCGCCGCGTCCAGCAGGGCCTGCTTGGGCACCACGCCGACGATCTCGCTGCCGCGCACCTCCAGGCCCGGCACCTTGGCGGCCAGGCGCTTGACCTCCTCGAAGGCCGTGTGCAGGCCCACCTGCGTGTAGTCCAGCAGGTTCATGCTCACCTGGGCCGTGCCGGCGTCGTACATCATGCCCGCGGCCTGCGTGGTGGGCAGGGTGCCGGGCACCTTGACGGCCTGGCCGTCCGCGTCGCGGACGATCTCGCCGTCCTCGTCGCGCTGGGATCGCCCGCTCTCGCGGATGTCCAGGGCGATGCTGTGGGCCTTCTTCTTGTCGGCGCTGTTCATGTTGATGTTGTAGGCGATGAGGATCTGCCGGCAGCCGGTCACCGTGACGCCGCTCCTGGGCACGAAGACCTGCGGCCCGTAGTCGGGCTTGAAGTCCGGGTCCTTCATCTTCTCGGGCAGGGCCTCGTACTGGCCCTTGCGAATGTCCGGCATGCGCACGCGGTCGGGCCGCTGGGCGCTCTTGGCGTAGAGGTAGACCGGGATGCCCAGCTCCTCGCCCACGCGCTTGCCCAGGCGGTGGGACAGCTCGATGCAGTCCTCCCAGGTGGCCTCCTGGATGGGGATGAAGGGCACCACGTCGGCGGCCCCCTGGCGGGGGTGCTCGCCCGTGTGCTTGGTCATGTCGATGAGCTGGACGCCGGCCTTGACGGCCTGGAAGGCCGCCTCGAACACGGAGTCGGGATCGCCCACGAGGGTGTAGACGGTGCGGTTGAAGTCCGCCCCCGGATCCACGTCCAGCAGGCGCGCGCCCGCCACCTTGCGGACGGCGTCGGCGATGCCCTGGATGATGCGGCGGCTCCGCCCCTCGCTGAAGTTGGGGACGCACTCGATGATCTTGCCCATCGCGACCTCCTGCAGCGCTGTCTCCACCGGCGTCGCGGCGCCGGGTCGTCTCGGCACGAGTGGGACAGGATAGGCCATGCCCGGCGTTGTTTCCAGCCCCGCGTGGCACGCCGCCGCGCGCCACGGCGGGCGGCAGCGAGGCATTCCGGCGATCAAAGGCCGCGGCGGCGCGGCAGCGCCGCGCGTTGCGCGATCCGCGGTCGCTGGAAAGCCCTTGAACCGCGCCACGCGCCAGGCCGATATTGACGGGGTGGAAGGGGGATCCATGGCGCCTCGCCAAAGCCTGCCCGCCGCCCTCGCGACGGCCCTGCTCCTGCTGGCCGCCGCCTGCTCCGACGAGCCCGCCGGGCCCGACGACAGCGGCACCATCACGCCGGCCTACATCCTCCAGACCGGGCCCCGCCGCCAGTCCGAGGCCTTCGGCTGGGCGCTCGCGGCCGGGCCGCTGGTGCGCGGCGGAACCTCCCACGCCGAGACCTACGCGATCCCGCGCCGACCCTTCCGCACGCGCGTGGAGCGCACCGTCAGCCAGGACGGCGCCGCCTGGCGCCACGACTGGACCCTGGGCCCCGACACCGGCCCCGTCCTGCGTGCCGCCTTCGCCAAGGAGGACGGCGGCGCCTGGGCCTGGGCGCGAACCGGCTGGGGCGAGCTCGACCTGAGGCACGACCTGGCGCCCGCGTACAGCGAGGCCTTCCTCATCGATCCGCGCGGACCCCTGGGCTTTGCCTTCCTGGGCTGGGCCTGGGAGGACGCGGGCCGCCCGGACAGCCTGGACCTCCACGTCGCCTTGCTGGCCACGCCTGGCGGGGCGCCGAACACGGCGGCCGTCCGTCTCCACTACGACGGGCCGATCAGCAGTCGCGCCCTGCCCGCGCCTTCGGGCGGCCTTCCCACCGGCGAGCGCGAGATCGCCCTCGAGGCCTTCCACATGGCGCTGGGCGACGATCCCCTCTACTTCAAGCTCATGGCCGACCACTTCCCCACGCCCTACGTGGCCTGGTGGGAGCGGGACGGCGTTTACCTGCAGTTCTGGGGCGAGGAGCCCCCCGACCTGTCGGACCAGGACTTCGATCCCGCCTTCCCCGGCCCCGCCGGCTACACCGTGCAGACCTCCGTCGTCGCCGCCGGCGACCTGACCCTCGCCGTGGAGCGCCGGCTGCCCGACGGCGCGGGCCCCTTCCCGACGGCCCTGCTCATGGCCGACGACGGCCCCGCGGACCGTGACGACGCCGCCCTCTTCGGGCACCTGGCCCACGATCTGGCCACGGCCGGCTGGCTGGTCTACCGCTGGGACAAGGGGGGCACGGGACTGTCCACGGGGGACCTGGACTCCCTGGACCTGGGCGGGCGCCGGCGCGCCCTGGAGGCCGTCTGGCAGGCGGCGGCCCTGGACGCCGACGCCGATCCGGCGCGGCGCGTCCTCGTCGGCCACGGCGAGGGGGCGGCCCTGGCCCTCGAGCGGGCCGCGGACGACCCCGGCGTGGCCGGCGTCGTCGCCCTGGCGCCCCTGCTCTACGATCCCGACCGACTGCCCGACATCCCCGAGGCCGAGCTGGCCGCGGGCGACTGGATCGACTTCCTGGGGCTCGACTGCTTCGTGGACAAGCACCGCGACCTGCTGGACTTCGACGGCGCCGACTTCCTCCCCGCGGTCACCTGCCCCGTGGCGCTCTACTACGGCGACGCCGATTCCCGCGCGCCCGTGGCCGATCTGGAGGCCCAGGCGGCCCTTCTCGCCGCCGCCGATCTCGATGCCATGTCCTTTCCGGGCCTGGACCACTGGCTGAACAACGGCCGCGCCGACGACCCGCCCGCGCCGGAACTGGTCGCGCGCATCCTCGACTGGCTGGCTCAGGAGTTCCCGGACGAGCTCTGACGACGCTCCTGCCACCGCAGCCAGCGCGACGCCCCGCGATAGAGCCAGATCGATCCCAGCGCCACATAGGCGAGCAGCAGGACCGCCGACGCGTAGGTGTCCCAGCCCAGGGTGGCCCGCCGGCCGTAGGAAACCTGGATGACCCGGAAGGTGAGGTTGAGCATGAAGACGAGCAGGGCGCTCTTGGCCAGGAGGAGATAGAGGGTGAGCAGTCGATCCACGGCCGCGGCGGCCACGCCCTCCAGGACCCGGCCGCGCAGCCGCGGGCGGCGGCGGGCCGACCGCCCGACGAGGCTCAGAACCGTGTAGGCGAGGGTGGCCAGGGCCGGCAACGTGAAGAACCCCAGCGTCTTGGGAGTCCAGGCCGAGGGTTCGCCGCCCAGCCGGAAGGCGCCGGGCAGCGACTCGGGCAGGCGGGGATAGTGGGCGACGCTCAGCGCCCAGATGAGCGCGAGGACGGCCAGGGGCAGCAGCTCGAAGCGCCCCGGGCGCAGCGGCCGCGCCGCCGGGCCGGATCCGGCGGGGTGTTCTGCCATGACGAAGGCCTCGGAAGGGGTCTATTCCTCTTCTTCGTCCTCCGCGGGCAGCTCCTTCAGGACCTTTTCCACTTCCATCTCGGTGGCGTGGATCTTCTCGCGGCAGTGGCGCACCAGTTCGGCGGCGCGCCGCACCCGGAGGGCGAGGCCGTCCAGGTCGCTCTCCTCGGCCTCCAGCTCCGCGAGGATGCGCTCCAGGTCCGCCATGGCCTCCTCGTAGCCCAGCTCGGCCACGGGTTTCTCCTTCTTGGCCGTCATGTTCCTCCTTCCCCACACCGGGCTGGCTTCGTGCCGCCCGGCGGTGCGTGGCCGGCGGCTCCGCCGTCCTCCTCGATGCGTACCTGCTCCACGCGGCTGTCGACCCGGCCCCCGGCCAGGCGCGTCATCAGGATCTCCCCGGGAGCGACCTGGTCCGCGGCGCGCAGCAGCCGTCCCCGCCCGTCCCGCGTGATGGAGAAGCCGCGCTCCAGGACCCGCGCCGGGTCCAGCAGACGCAGGCGTTCGGCGCCGTGGTCCAGCTCGCGGCGCGAGCCGGCCAGGCGAGCCGCCGCAAGGCGGGGCAGCCCGCTCGCGCGCCGGACGAGATCCGCGGCCGCGAGAGACAGGGGGGAACGCGCTGTCCGGGCCAGGCGCTCCGCTCGGAAGGCCAGACCGGGCCGTGCCAGGCGCAGGGGATGCCGGGCCGCCGCCGGCAGGGTCGCCGCCCGGGCGCCCAGGCGCGCTCGTTCGCGGCCCAGGCGCTCGCCGCCCGCCATGCGCAGCCGGTGGATTTGGCCCTCCAGGCCCCGGCCGGCGCGCTCCAGGCGCCGGGCGGCCTCCAGGCGCAGCTCGCGGGCCAGGGCCTCCATGCCCGCCAGCCAGTCCTCCACGCGCTGGACCAGGAACTGAGCCACCGCCGTGGGGGTCTTGAGGGCCGTGTGGGCCACCTCGTCGGCGATGGAGCGGTCGATCTCGTGGCCGATCCCCGTCAGGACGGGCAGCGGGCTGGCGGCGATGGCCCGGGCCAGGCCCTCGGAGTCGAAACCCTGGAGATCGCTGCGGCTGCCGCCCCCGCGGATGAGCACCAGGGCATCCAGCTCCGCCGCCCGGCGGCCCAGGCTCGCCAGGGCGGCCAGCATGTCCCCCTCCTGCTCGGGCCCCTGGACGCGCGCGTCGCGGCAGAGGACGCGGAAGCCGACGCCCGCCAGGCCGAGCTCCTTGAGGAAGTCGTGGTAGGCGGCGCTCTCCAGGCTGGTGATCAGGCCCAGGCGCAGGGGCACGGCCGGCAAGGCGAGCGACCTGTTGCGATCAAGCAGCCCCTCGGCGGTCAGGAGCCGCAGGACGCGCTCGCGGTCCAGGCGCTGGGCGCCCAGGCTGGCCTCCACGTCGATGCTCTCCACCTGCAGGGAGAGCCGGCCGCCCTGGGCCCACCAGTTGACGGAGACCTCGAGAAAGAGCTGCTGATCGTCCAGGGCGCCCTCGGGTCCGCCGAGGACGGCGACGTCCGCCTGCAGCCGGGCACGCAGCCCGCGCCAGAGGACCGCCGCGATCTTGGCCAGGCTTCGGTCGGGATCGGCAGGATCGCGCTCCTCGAGCTCGAAGTAGACGTGGCCGCCGCGGCGCCAGCTCCGCTGGAACCCCGTGACGAAGCCCTGGATGCGGAACACGCCCGGGAAGAGGACCCGCAAGCCGGCGCCCACGCGCTCGTTGAACTCGGAGACGCGCAGGGCGCGGGGCTCGTCGAAGAGATCGGGCTGGGGGCTCATGGGCGCAGGCTATGCGATCGGCGGGCGCCGCGCAAGGCGGCCGGGAGCACGACGCAGTTGCGCCCGGCGTGGCCGTCCTCTATCTTTCCGCAAGCCGGAACGGTTTCTTCCCAGCACTCCCAGACATCGCGACAGGCCGGACTGGCGCCCCTGCTTCGACCCGGTTTCGTGCTGCTCGGCCAGAGGCGCCCATAGGCCCTCTCAAACCTACTCCTCTTGAAGCTCCGCGTTTGATGGAATATCAGGTGCCCTGAGCCGGGCGGCACCTCTTGTTATCCCTTTGCATGATGAAAGATGTGAAGATTGAAATATAGATTCCCGTCCCTGCTTCGGCGAAAAAATGAACGGAATTTAGGGATTATCTCTTGCGATTAATCCTCTATTGTCCAATACTACTGCGAAACCTCGCGTCGCCATTCACAAAAAGGATGGGAACACATGAACGCCAGAGATCTGGGAAAATCGCTCGAGCAGCTCATCGAGGAGATCGTCCTGAAGACGGCGAAGGCCGTGGCGAAGGAGCTGCCTTCCGAGGAGCAGCTCAAGCTGCTCGAAGAACGGACCAAGAGCATCGAGGTGACGCTCAGCCACATCTTGAAGAAGTCCGGCGGCAATCCCCTTCGCCGTTCGAACCGCGGACGCAAGCCGGGCGAGCAGCGCATCTGTTCTTCGGCTGGATGCAACCGCCCCGTCGTCGCGCGCGGCATGTGCAGCATGCATTATCAGCGCTGGCGCGCCGACCAGCAGACGCCCAAGTCGGGCGCCAAGGCGGCGGCCAAGACCGGCGCCAAGGCGGCGGCCAAGTCCAAGGCGGTCAAGGCCAAGGCCGCCGAGAAGAAGACCGACTAGGCGCGCGCGGCGCCACGTCCTTGTTGTGAACGCATCGGCCATCCGGCCCGGCTTCGGGGACCCTGGGGTCCCCATTTTCGTGCCGCCCGTGCGCCAATGCCGGAGCCCGCAAGCGCGCCGCCGCGGATCCGCGGCGGCGCGGAAAATCCCCCGGCGCGCGCTTGTATCCCGCAGTACCCCTGTGTATCATGTCGCCCGCGAAGGCGGCGCCGCGCGCCGCGTCGCGATCACGAACAGCACATTCCCGGATAAATCCGAGGAGATCATGGCAATGGCTATCACGAAAGTCTGGATCGAGGAGGGCTGCACCCTCTGCGGCGTCTGCTCCGACACCTGCCCCGATGTCTTCGACCTGGGCGATGATTCCGCCATCGTCAAGGACGGCGTCGACTACGGCGAGTTCGAGGACGAGGTCAAGGAGGCGGCCGAGAGCTGCCCCGTCGAGGTCATCAAGTACGAGTAGTGCCGCCCCTCGCGGCCCCCTACTTGCATGCACGCCCGCGGCCTCGCTCCCGCGGGCGTTCTTCTTCCTGGATGACCGCCCCGGGGCGCTGCTATGATCCGCGGGCCCGGGCGAATTGCACGCCGCCGCTTCCGCGGCGCGCCCGCCCCCGCCGAAAGGAGACACGATGCGCAAGCTCGCCGTCCTCGGCTCTCTTCTCCTGCTCGTGACGCTGATGGCCGGCCCGGCCTCGGCCCTTGTCCGCTTCGGCATCCACGCCGGCATGGACCTCAACAGCCAGGACGCCGAGACCCTGGCGCGCCAGGAAATCAACAACGGTCCCGACACGTTTTCCATCGAGCGCGAGGAGATCAAGGCGCCCCTGCTGGCGGGCGTCCATTTCTTCTTCGCCGCCCTGCCCTACGTGGATCTCGAGCTCGGCGTGGAGGGGAGCCTGCGCAAGTACCACGTCGTCTACAACCACTGGCTCGACGACGTGGCCGCCGATGTCGCGGACGTCTTCGACGAGGATGTCTACTTCGGGCGCGTCAGCGTCTACCTGAGCGCCAAGTACAACCTCCTGGACCTGCCGACGATTCAGGGCTACCTGGGCGGCGGCCTCGGCTATCACGTCATGGGCCCCCTGCTGTCCAAGGGCCTCATCGAGGAGGAGACGGCCGGCGGCGACTACGACCTGGACGCCGGCGAGATCCTTGCCAAGTCGGGCGTCATGGGCTTCCACGGCCTGGCGGGCGTGCGCTTCAAGCCTGGCCCCGCGCCCTTCGCCATCACCGCCGAGGGCCGCTACTTCTTCCTCGAGGAGAACGACTACGGCGACGACACCGACCAGTTCATCGCCCTGACGCTCGGACTCGAGTTCGGCTTCTAGTGGACCCGGCTCGCGCCGATCGGCTGCGCAAGCTGCTCGCGGACTGCATCCCCTTCCCCGAACGGGGGAGGGGACTTTTCGTGGACACGGGCCTGGACTTCCCCGCCCGCGGGGCCGCGGCGGCCTTGGGGGCCGGTCGCGTCCTCGTGGTGGAGCGCGACCTGGCCGCCGCCCGGGCCCTGCGCCGCGCCCTGCCGGACCTGGACATCCGCCACGCCGCCCGAGCCGAGCCCAGCGCGGGCGACCTGGTGGTCCTGCCCGCTGGCAAGCAGCGCCTGGCCCTCTTCCTGGAGCTGGAACGGCTGGCGGCGGGGGCGGGCCCGTCGGGGCGGATCGCCCTCTACGGCGCCCGGCGCGAGGGCATCCTGCCGGCCCAGGCCCTGCTCGCCCGTCACTGCGACCTGGAACCTCCCGTCGTGCGGGGCGGCGCGCGGCTCCTGCTGGCCCGCCCCCGCCCCGCGACCGACTGGGGTCTCGAGCGCCCCCCGGCCCACTACACGGCCGAGGCGCGCGGCGTGCATGTGAGGGTGGCGGCCCGCCCCGGCCTCTTCTCCTGGAACGCCCTGGATCCGGCCACGGCCCTCCTGCTCGAGGCCTGCGTGCCCCGCGCCGGCGACCGCCTGCTGGACCTGGGCTGCGGCGCCGGCGTGGCGGCCGCCGTGCTACTGGTCGAGGGGA
Source organism: Candidatus Krumholzibacteriota bacterium (assembly GCA_016933175.1). Taxonomy (GTDB): domain Bacteria; phylum Krumholzibacteriota; class Krumholzibacteriia; order JACNKJ01; family JACNKJ01; genus JAFGBK01. Next base: position 27,563 of record JAFGBK010000054.1, read on the forward strand.
GGGTGCGCGAGGCCGTCCTCGCGGACAGCGACGCCCTGGCCCTGGAGGCCAGCCGCGAGACCCTGGCCATCAACGGCCTGGCGGCCGAGATCCTGGCCAGCGATGCCGGCGAGGACCTCGCCGCTGGCACCTTCGACCTGGTCCTGTGCAACCCGCCCCTGCACCATGGCTTCGCCGCCGAGCGGCGCACTCCCGCGCGCATGGCCGCCGCCGCGCGGGACCTCCTGGCACCCCGGGGACGGCTGGTCATGGTGACGCCGCCCACCCTGGGCGCCCGACGCCTGCTCATGGCGTCCTTCGGCAATGCCGAGCGCGTGGCGGCCGCGCCCGGCATGGAGGTCTGGCGCGCGGAGCGCCCCGGAAAGGCGGTGAGCCGATGATCGACATCGCGCGGGTCCGCGAGGAGTTCCCGCTGGCGCGAGAATGGTGCTTCCTGGCCACGGCCAGCGACGGCATCCTGCCCGAGCGCAGCCGGCGCTGGCTGGCCGACTACTTCGCCGGGGCCGGCTACCTGGAGGTCTCCCCCGTCTACGCCCGCTACTTCGAGGAACTGGCCGCCCTGCGCGAGCGGGCGGGGCGCGTTCTGGGCGGCCGGGCGCGCAACTGGTCCCTGCAGCCCAACACCAGCTACGGGCTGAACACCGTGGCCGCGGCCGTGCCCTGGCGGGAGGGCGACAACGTCGTCCTGGCCGACCGGGAGTTCCCGGCCAACGTCCAGCCCTGGATGAACCTCGCCCTCCGGGGCGTCGCGGCGCGCCGCGTTCCGGCCCCCGACCATCGCGCCCGCGCCGAAGACCTGCTCGCCGCCTGCGACGCGCGCACGCGCGTCGTGGCCGTCAGCGGCGTGGGATTCCTCAGCGGCTACGCCACGGACCTGGCGGCCCTGTCCATCGGCTGCCGGGAACGGGGGATCTGGCTCTGCGTGGACGGCATCCAGGGCCTGGGCAACCGGGCCTGGGACCTCGCCGCCCTGGGCGTGGACTTCCTGGCGGCCGGCGGGCAGAAGTGGCTCTGCGCGCCGCGGGGCGCGGGGCTGCTCTGGGTGTCCGACCGGGCCCTGGCGGCCCTGGACGTCGGCACGCTGCGGCCCGGCCTGCGCGGCTGGCTGGACATGCGGCGCTGGAACGTGGAGGACCTGCTGGACTACGACCAGCCCGTCAGCCGCGGGGCGCGGCGCCTGGAGATCGGCACCTACGCCTGGCACGACTTCGTCTGCCTCGGCCACAGCCTGGCGCTGCTGGAGGAGCTGGGCCTGGCCGAGGTGGCCGCCCACGCCGACCGCCTACGCGAGCGCTTCCTGGACGGCCTGGCCGCGCATGGCCTGGCCGCGCCGGCGGGACCCTACGAGGCCCTGGCCGCGGCCGACCCACCCGAGCGGCGCAGCCAGGTGGTCGGCCTGCGCTGCACGGACGCCTCAGGCCTGCGCGCCCGCCTGATGGCGCGGCGCGTGGTGGCCAGCGCGCGGGAGGACCTCCTGCGCGTCGCCTTCCACCACTACAACGACGAGAGTGATGTGGATCGCCTGCTGGAGGGTCTGGCCGCCGGCTGAGGCGCCGCGACCGCTCCCGCGCGGACTCGGCGCCGCCACTCGGCGCGGCGGCTCCCCGCGTGGGCGAGGCGCCAGCGGCCGGCGCGGCGCCTAGCGGAAGCGGACGCCGGGCGGCTCGCGGTGGTCGCCCTCGGCGCCGAAGTAATCCCGTGACGCCGCCCCGACGGTGCCGGCCACCAGGTTGTTGGGGAACTGCTCCACGAAGACGTTGAAGCGGCGAACGCGCAGGTTGAAGCGGCGCCGCGCCGACTCGATGGCGCGCTCCAGCTCCTCGAGGGAGGCCTGCAGCGCCAGGAAGTTCTCGTTGGCCTTGAGGTTGGGGTACTGCTCGGCCACGGCCAGGAGCTGCCGCAGGGCGGCCGCCAGGGCGCCCTCGGCGGCTCCCCGTCCCGCGCGGCCGTCGGGACCCCCTTCTTCGCGCAGGGCCACGGCTCGGCTGCGCGCCTCGGTGACGGCGTCCAGGGTCTCCCGCTCGTGGCCCGCGTAGCCGCGCACCGCCTCCACGAGGTTGCCCACCAGGTCGTGGCGGCGGCGCAGCTCCACGTCCACGTCGGCCCAGGACTGGTCCGCCTGGTTCTTCAGGCTCACGATCCGGTTGTAGATGAGGATGAACCAGATGACGAGCAGGACGATGACGACCAGCGGAATCTGCAGCACCATGGCGGTCTCCTTCTCCTGACGACGGCTCCCTACCGGCCGCTCCCGCGGATATTCGCCGGCCCGACCGTCTCGCTACCCGCCGGGACCCGGCGGCGCGCCGGACCGGCCGGCGGCGCGGGCTCTACAGGCCCTCGATCTCCTGGATCAGGAAGCAGTGCTTCCCGATCCGCGTCTTCTCGATGCGCTCCACGCGCTCGATGACGAGGCGCAGACCATCGCCCATGTGACCGTGAAGGATGTCGAGGATGCGCGCCGCCTCGGCTTCGTCGAAGCGGGGGCCCGGCACCACGCGCAGCACGGCCCGGCCGGGCTCGGACTGGTGAAACTGGAACTGGTCCACGGCACGGAAGAGGTCGTCGTGGCGGTTGACGCTGGTCATGGAGATCCGCCGCCCGCCGTCGGCCACCAGCAGCTCCTGCAGGCGGCCGTCGGGCCGCAGGATCATGGGGAAGGGCCGCCCGCAGGAGCAGCGCCGCGCCGTGAAGACGGCGCGGTCGCCGGTGCGATAGCGGACCAGGGGGAAGTAGTCGTGCAGGAGAGTCGTGCCCACCACCTCGCCGACGGCGCCCTCCTCGGTGACCGGCCGGCCCTCGGCATCCACCAGCTCCAGGATCCCGTACTCGCTGAAGACGTGGTAGCCCTCGCGCCGCTCGCACTGGCCCGCCAGGACCACCCGCTCGCTGTGCCCGTAGTGGTCGAAGACGGGCGCGCCGAAGACCTCCTCGATGCGGCGGCGCTGGGCATCATAGAGGGTCTCCGAGTTGGAGTAGAGGACGCGCACCGGCAGGGATTCGCCCCGCTCCGCCAGCAGCGCGGCGAGGGTCGCCAGGGCCGAGGGATAGCCGCGCAGGGTCTCGGGCCGGAAGGCGCGCGCGAGCGGGAGCATCCAGGCGGCGTTCTCCCGGGTCAGGTCATCGCTGGACAGCGCCAGGGTGTTGCGCCGCCGGTCCACGCCCCAGAGCTGGCGCTCGCCCCGCGCGTCCTTCAGGCCGCCGGCGCAGGTCACGGCGCGGGTGGTGTCCGTCGTGCCCGACCAGGTGCGGTAGCGCGTGATGAAGGCCTCCTCCACGGCGCGGCTGCGCGCCCGGTGGCGGTAGAAGCCGACCGGGATGCCGCTGGAGCCGCCGGTGGAAGCGTACTCGAGGTCCCCGCGGTCCACGTCGTCGGGGATGAATTCCTCGCAGTAGTCGCGCAGGTCCGCGCGGCCGACGAAGGGCAAGCGCGGCAGGTCCTCCCGGGAGCGGAAGTCCTCGGGCGCCATGCCCAGCTCGTGGAACCGGCGCCGGTAGAAGGGACAGCGCCGCGCGGCGCCCCGGACCATCGCCACCAGGCGCTCCTCGACGTGGGCCTCCATGCGGTCGCGGCTCCACCGCTGGCTCCGGGTGATGAAGCGCCAGGTCTCGGCGAAGGCGCCGCGATGGCGCCACGGCGGCGGCAGCCGCCAGTAGAGGCGATGGAGCAGGTTGTCCCGGGGCAGCCGGGGCGCCTCGGCCACCGTTCACCTCCCCGCGGCGGGCCGTGCCGGACGCGGGCGTCCGCCGGCGGCCGCTGGCGTGCGTTCAGTCTATGGCGACGTCGCGATCCAGGCGCAGCGAGTCCATCAGGGCGAACGTGACGCGCGTGGTCCGGTCGAGATCCTCGAAGGGGATGGCCGGCTCGCCGCTCTTCACGCTCGCCAGAAAGGCGTCGATCTCCTGGTCGTAGCCCTTCTCCTGCTCCTTGGATCGCCGCCTGGTCGCGCGCGCCGCGTCGACCAGCGTCAGGGCGCGGAAGTCGTCGAGAATGGCGCTGCGCCCGCCGGCGTGAACCTCCAGGTACTCCTTGGGCAGCGCCTCGGCGCCCCCGGCGAAGTAGTGGATCGTTCCCAGCGATCCGTCCGCGAACTCGAGAACCGCGGTCAGGTGATCCTGGTCGGGCGTATCGTCGCGTCCCAGGCGGGCCGTCCGGCCCAGCGCCCGCGTGGGGCGGGAGCCGCACAGGTGCCCGAGCAGGTCCACGAAGTGGCAGACCTCGCCGATGATGCGCCCGCCACCCTCCTCGGGGTCCTGGTACCAGGAGCCCATGGGGGCCATGCCGGCGTTCACGCGGCAGACCATGGTCAGGGGCCCGGCGCCGGCGAAGTGCCCGCGGATGGCGGCCGCGTGGGGCGAGAAGCGCCGGTTGAAGCCCACCATGAGCTGCGTGGCGGAACGGCCCGCCGCCTCGCGCACCCGCGCGAGGCCTTCTTCGTCGATGGCCAGGGGCTTCTCGACGAAGACGTGCTTGCCCGCGTCCAGGGCGGCGGCCACCTGCTCGGCGTGCTGGTCGTGGCGCGTCAGGATGAAGACCGTGTTGACGCGCGCGTCCTCGACGAGGGCGTGCCAGTCCGTGCCCGCCTGGGCGGCCCCCAGGTACTCGGCGGCGCTGCGGGCCGACATGCCGCGGGCCGTGGCCACGCCGACCACGGGCAGCGACCGCGCCTTGAGCCTCGGCAGGATGTACTTGTTGGCGAAGCTGCCCGCGCCCACCAGCCCCAGGGCGGGCTCGTCGCGGTGGAACGCGATCCCCTCGCGCAGGACCTGGGTCCGCGACCGGTCCGGCTCCCCGGGGTAGGCGAGGACGATGCCCAGGGAGTGCTCGCCGCCTTCCAGGAGCGCGTAGGCCTTCGCCGCCTCGGCGAGGGGGAAGCGGTGGGTGATCAGACGGTCGGGGGTGATCCGGCCCTCGGCGATGAGCTGCAGGAAGGCCTCCATGTTGCGCTGCTCGGTCCAGCGGACGTAGGCGTAGGGGTAGTCGCGCCCGCGCAGCTCGTAGTCGGGATCATAGCGCCCCGGCCCGTAGCTCATGGACAGGCGCAGGTCCAGCTCCTTCTCGTAGAACACCTCGCGCGGGACATCCATTCCGACCAGACCCACGACGACGACGCGCCCCTTGAGGCGGGAGATCGCGCCGGCGAGCTTCACCGGCTCGCTGGAGGGCGTGGAGGCCGTCAGGATGACGGCGTCGGCGCCCCGGCCCCGGGTCAGACCCGCCACCGCGTCGGGCAGGCCCTCGGTCACCGCCGCGTCGGCGCCCAGCGCGAGCGCCAGTTCCACGCGGCGCGCGTCGAGATCGCTGCCGACGACGCGGCAGCCGTTGGCCTTGAGGATCTGCACCGCGAGCTGCCCCAGCAGGCCGAGGCCGATGACGGCCACGGTCTCGCCCAGGGTGGGCGCCGCCTGCCGCACGCCCTGGAGCGCGATGGCGCCCAGGGTGGTGAAGGAGGCGTCCGCGAGGTCGACGCCGTCGGGCACCGGCACGCAGAGATTCTCGGGCACGACGTTGAACTCGGCGTGGGTCGCGAAGCCCGCGCCGGCGCAGGCCACCGCCTGGCCTGGATGGAAGAGCGAGCCCGGACGGCCCGTGGCGACGATGATCCCCGCGGTGCTGTAGCCCATGGCGGTTGGCACGCCGGGCGGGGTTTCCAGGGTCTTGCGCGTCATCTCGAAGGTCGCCTTCAGGCCGCGCTCCCGGATGGCCTTGATCCCCTTTCCGATCAGCTCGGGCTTCTCGCGGAGCTTCGCCAGGGCGCTCTTGGGAGGCGCGAGCTTGTAGCGCTCGGTGCCCGAGGAGATGAGCGAGAACCGGGTCTGCACCAGTAGCTGCCCCGGTCCGGGCTCGGGCAGGGGGATGCCCCTCAGGGTGATGCCTTCCCCGCGCTTGTGGATGAGCTGATCCATGGCCTTCCTCCTTGTCCGCCCACAGCGTAGCGCCGTCGCGGGTCGCTGTCTCCTAGTTAGCGCGCTGGCCGCGTAGCCCCCGCCACGCGCGGCGGGTCAGGTCGAGGACCCGCCGGCGCAGGGCCAGCAGCCAGGCCGGCATGTCCCTGGCGAACAGGGCGCCCCAGTGGAGGCGAACGGTCTCCTCCCGGGCCATCCAGCCGAGGGCGTTGCGAATCGAGGCCGGGCGGCGGCGGAGTTGCAGGATCAGTGCCGGGTACTGCATGGCCAGGTAGGCCCAGCCCGTCACCCAGAACTTGCGGCAGGGCTCGGGGTGGTTGAGCGGGTGGCTGGTCCACTCGACGAGGTCCCAGGTGTGAACGGTCTCGTCGGGGGTCTCGCGGCGCACGGACCAGTCCGCCGTCTGGCGCACGGGCGTCAGCCGCAGGTCGGCCACGCCGCCGGCGTCCAGCCGCAGGGCGGCGACGAAGTTGTTGCGCTGGCTGCGCCAGAACAGCTCCTGCTCGTAGCGCGTGAGGGCCGGCTCGTAGTCGATCAGCAGGCTGCCCAGGCTGTAGGCGATGAGGGCCTGCCGCCCGTCGGGGCGGCGGCGCCACTCCAGGCCCTGGATGAAGTGGGGATGGTGGCCGAGGATGACGTCGGCCCCGGCGTCCACGATGGCCCGGCAGTCGGCCTGGTGGTCCGGCGAGGGGAAGTAGACGAACTCGCGCCCCTTGTGGACGGAGACCAGGACGAAGTCGGCGCGCTCGCGGGCGGCGCGGACATCCTCGACGACCAGCTCGCGCTGCAAGGGCGCGTTGCCGGGACGCGCGGGACCGGCGTTGGTCTCCTCGTCGTCGGTGGCGTAGGCGAGCAGGGCGACGGTCCGTCCCCGGGCCTCGACGAGCGCCGGCTCCCGCGCGGCCGCCAGGTCCCGGCCGCAGCCCGAGCAGGCGATGCCAAGCTCCGCCAGCGCGCGGCGGGTGTACTCCACGGGGACGATGCCGTAGTCCATGGTGTGGTTGCTGGCCAGGCAGGCCAGGTTGAACCCGCCCGCGGCCAGGTGGGGCAGCAGGCGCGGGTCCGTCAGGTAGCTGATGCGCTTGCCCGGCAGCTCGTCGTCCCGCGACTCCCCGTAGCAGGTCTCCTGCTGGGCGAAGACGATGTCGCCGTCGGCCCAGATCTCCCGCACCCGCCCCAGGGCGTGGTCGGCCGGCCGCTCCAGGAGGTAGGCCATGAGGTCCCGCTCCCAGATGACATCCCCCGAGACGTAGAGGAGCAGGCCGTCGCCGGACGCGCTCTGCACGCCTGGCGCCGCGACCTCGCCGGATGCGGGATCGCGGTCGGGCGGCGCAATGCGTCCGGTCGCGCGGTCCAGGCGGAAGCGCGGGCTGCGATCGGCATCGCGAAACCAGCGGGGCGCCCTGCCGCTCATGATCGCCCTCCCCGGCGGGCCAGGCGCCGGCCCAGCCGCGAGAGAGTATCGCGGGCCCGGGCGTCCAGCGCCGACGCCAGGGCCATGTAGATCACGACGCCGGCGGGCACCTTGGCGAGCAGGGCCAGGGCGTTGCTGGCCGGCGAGGGGATCAGGCGCAGGACGAGGAACATGACGGCCGCGGCCGCCAGGTAGGCCGCGAAGCTGCGCCAGGGGAAGTCCAGGCGGAGATGGCGGCGGCTCAGCAGCCCGCCGCCCAGGACGTAGAAGGCGTAGGCGATGAGCGTCGTGATGGCGGCCCCCGTCATGCCCAGGGCGGGAATGGCCAGGCGGCCGGGGATGATCGTGGCGCCCGGGATGAACACGAGGTTCAGCAGCACGTTGAGCAGCGCCGCGCCGCCCAGGAAGAGGGCGATCAGGCCCGTCTTCTTGGAAAGGTAGAGCCCCGCCATGGCGGGGTAGTAGGCGCCGTAGATCACCTTGGCCGCCAGCACCCAGGGCAGCACGGCCGCGGCCGGCAGCCACTCCTCGCCCGCCATGAGGCCGATGAGGTTGCCGCCCAGTGCCCAGACGCCGAACAGGACGGGCAGGGCGATGAGCAGATACCAGCGCAGGAAGTCCTGGAGGCCGCGGCGCGTCTCCTCCGGCCCCTTCTCGGACCAGAGGTTCATGGTGACGGGAATCAGGGCGCTGTTGACGGCCGCCACGAAGAACATGGTGGCGTAGGTGCCGAGCTGGTAGCCCGCGCGGTAGAGGCCCAGCTCCGCGGAGCCCCGGAAGTACTCGAGCAGGTAGTTGTCGCCCAGGTCGGTGATGAAGCCGGCCACGTTGGTGCCCAGCAGGGGTAGGCCGTAGAGCATGGACTCCCGCACGACGCGCCTGTCGAGCCAGCGCGGCTTCCAGCGCAGGCGCCTCGCGGCGTAGCCGAGCGTGAACAGGAAGAGCAGGCCCTCGGCCACCAGCATCCCGCCGAAGAGGCCGCGCAGGCCCCAGCCGAAGCCGACGACGAAGAGCAGGGCGAAGCCCAGGGTCAGGTAGCGCTCGCCGACGATGATGAGGGAGCGCAGGAAGGCCTTCTCCTGGGACTGCATGATGCTCTCGACCATGCGCGTGATGTTGCGGAACAGGACCAGGGCCGCCGCCATGACGATGAGCTCGCGGGCGAGCCGGGGCAGCAGGTGGTCCGGCAGGAACCACACGCCGAGCAGCAGGACCCAGACGACCACGCCGATGAGGAAGGAGGCGCTCAGCATCGTCGAGGCCAGGGCCTGCACGCCGCCCGCTCGCTGGCCCGCCTTGAACTCGCCCCAGAGGCGCACGACGGCCGGGCGGAGGCCCATGCCCGAGACGGTCCCGGCCAGCTGCAAGGTGGAGTTGACCAGGCCCATGATGCCGTACTGGGCCTGGGTGAAGATGCGTGTGAAGATGGGAAAGGAGATCAGGCCGCTGACCTGGGCGAGGGTCTCGGCGACGAGATAGAAGGAGGCCTGGCTGGCCACGCGGCGCAGGACGGACACGGCAACTCCCGGTCTGGACTCGGCCTTGCGATCGCGGCCGCCGCCGGCCAGGCGCCCGCGGCGCCCGCGGCAGTGGCCAACGTCAGCGGCCACGAACGGTTATCAGAGGCGGCGCGGCCCGTCAACGGCAAGGGCGCTCGCCCTAACCGATATGGGTCGTCGCCGGGACGGCGAGCCGCCTCCGGGCGGCCCGGACCTCCCGGTATTTCGGTCGGCGCGGCCCGAGATGTTACAATTAGGGGGAACCCGCGCCCGGAGGCCGCCATGATCCGCTGCCGACTCCCGCTCCTGGTCCTCGCCCTCGCGCTCGCCGCCGCGCCGGCCCTGGCCGGGCGCATCGGCGCCCGCGTGGATTACTTGCAGGAACTGCGCCGGGAATGGCTGGGCCGCGCCGGGGATCCCCCGGCGGCTGCCGGCCGGGCCGGCCTGGCGCCCTGGATCGCCCGCGAGGAGCGCTTTGCCGGCTCCCTGCGCTTCACGGCCCCGCCTGACGCCACACTCCTGGACGACCTGCGCGATCTGGGCGTCGCCTTCTTCGACTTCGGAAACGGCCCCGCAGGCAGTCGCACGGTCTTTCCGGCCCGGATCCCCTACGCGGCCCTGCCCACCCTGGCCGCCGACGGCCGCGTGGCCCGGGTGGAATGCGCCTGGCGGCCCGGCGCGCCACCGCCTCTGGCCCGCAGCCGGCCCCAGGTGGAGGCCGACCAGGCCTGGGCCGTGGGCGGCCCGGGCGGCGATCCCCTGACGGGCGAGGGCGTCCTCGTCTGCGACATCGACACGGGCGTCACCTTCTTCCACCCGGTCTTCTTCCGCGAGAGCGGCGAGCGCTTCGGCTGGATCGACGCCGACCTCAGCGGGGATCTGAGCGCCGGCGACGCCGTGGACCTGGACGGCGACGGCCAGGCCGGCGCCGGCGAGGCCCTCCGCTACCAGGAAGCCCTGGGCACTGACCAGTACGGCAACGTCTCCGGTCAGTTCGACGCCGACTTCGACTGGCTCTACAACGACGCCGACGGCAGCGGCCACCGCGACTACGGGCCGGCGGACTTCGACGAGGCGGATCCCTGCTACGGCGAGCGCCTCTTCCTGGCGGACGACGCCGACGGGGACGGCGCCCTGGACCCGGGCGAGGAGCTGCTGGGCCTGGGGCCCGTCATGGTCCGGGCCGTCATGGAGCAGGACGGCACCGTGCGGCGGCGCGGCGTGGACCTCATCGACGCCCAGACCGACACCTGGGGCCACGGCACCCAGGTCACGGGAATCTTCGGCGGCGGCTGGGCCTGGCGCAACGCCATGACCGGCATGGCCCCCGGCGTCGAGAGCCTCCACGTTAACTACCAGTTCCAGGCCGAGCCGCCCTTCCTGGTGCCCGTCGAGGCCGGCCTGGCCTGGGCCGTGGCCGAGGGCGCCGGAGTCGTGCTCATCGAGGACGGCGAGTGGGTCTGGGAGTACCTGGACGGCTCGTCGAACCTGGAGATCATGATCAACGAGCTGGCGTCCGACGAGGGCGTCATCTTCATCATCCCGGCCGGCAACCTGGCCACGGGCAACATGCACACCAGCTTCCCGGCCGTCGGCGGCACCGTGCTGCACATGCAGTCCGGCGCCTCCGTCGCCTGGCCCGCCCTCCTGTGGACCGATCCCGTGGACATGACCGTCGCCGTGTCGCCGCCGGGCGGATCCCCCGTCGCCCTGCCCGGCGACGGCAGCGCGCTGGTGGTGGACAGCTGGCGGATCTGGTCGGAATTCAGCGTCTCGGACCGCGGCACGCGGCGCATGGATGTCCGCCTGGCCACGGAACCCGAGGGGGGCTCCATCGGCGGCGACTGGGGCTTCGGCTTCGCCTTCCCCGGCGGCGACGTCACCGTCCACGGCTTCTTCGTCGATGATGTCTCCGGCTGGTACTCCGCCTCGTCCTGGGACATCATCGACCCGACGTGCACGGTCACCTGGCCCGCCACGGCCGACTCGGCGATCAGCGTCACGGCCTACAATCCCAGCGAGGATGGGGACATCAACGGCTACAGCGGCTGGGGGCCGCGGATCGACGGCCGGCCCTGCGTGGACCTGGCGGCGCCGGGATCCACGGTGGCCAGCGCCCATCCCTGGAGCATGGGAGATTACACGGGCTTCGGGGGCACCAGCAGCGCCGGGCCCCACGTGGCGGGGGCCGCGGCCATCCTCGCCCAGCTCATGACTGGGATGGATAGCGGACTCTGCCGCCGGTTCCTGCGCGAGGGCGCGGCCCAGGACACCTACACCGCGGACCCTGACCGCTGGGGCTCGGGCAAGCTGCGCATCCACGCGGCGGTGCTCGCCGCCCTCACGGACGCCGCCGAGACGCCCCCGCCGCCCGGCATGGGCCTGGCCGCCTGGCCCAATCCCTTCAATCCGCGGGTGACGCTGCGCTTTCGCCTGCCGGCGGCGGGGCTGGCCACGCTGCGGGTCTTCGACGCGGCGGGGCGGCAGGTCTGGAGCCGCCGCCTGCCGGTGGGGGACGCCGGTTGGCGATCCGTCGTCTGGGGGGGCGAGGACGCGGGGGGCCGGCGCCTGCCCTCGGGCCTCTACTTCGCGCGCCTGGCGCAGGGGAAGTCCGCAGCCACCGTCAAGCTGACGCTGATCAAGTAGGCGGCGCCCGGCGGGTCCGCGCCCGCGACATCCCGCCGGGGGGGGCGCTCCCGGCGCGCCGCGGCACTCAGTGGCCTTCGGACTCCAGGAGCCGCTCGGCCTCGATGGCGGCCATGCAGCCGGTGCCGGCGGCCGTGATGGCCTGGCGGTAGACCTTGTCCTGGACGTCCCCGCAGGCGAAGACGCCCGGCAAGCTGGTCTTCGTGTTCCGCGTGGGGATGTAGCCCTGCTCGTCCAGCTCGAGCTGGCCCTGGAAGATCTTCGTGTTGGGCCGGTGGCCGATGGCCATGAAGATGCCGTCGCAAGCCACCTCGTAGCGCTCGTCGGTCTTGGTGTCGCGCAGGAGCGCGCCGCGCACGGAGCCCGTCTCGCCGGCCAGGATCTCGTCGATCACCGCGTTCCAGATGAACTCGATCTTCTCGTTGGCCATGGCCCGGTCCTGCATGATCTTGCTGGCACGCAGCTCGTCGCGGCGGTGCACCACCCGGACGCGCTTGCCGAAGCGGGTCAGGAAGATGGCCTCCTCCATGGCCGTGTCGCCGCCGCCGACCACGAGGATCTCCTTGTCCCTGAAGAAGAAACCGTCGCAGGTCGCGCAGGCGCTCACGCCGCGGCCCATGAGCTTCTTCTCGCTCTCGAGGCCCAGCATGCGCGCCGAGGCCCCGGTGGAGATGATGACGGTCTTGGCCAGGAACTCCCGGTCGCCGACCCAGAGGCGGAAGGGGCGCTGGGAGAAGTCGACGCGGTCCACCATGCCCGAGATGTACTCCGTGCCGAAGCGCTCGGCCTGCTTGCGCAGGTTGTCCATGAGCTCGGGGCCGGTGATGCCCTCCGGAAAGCCCGGGAAGTTCTCCACATCCGTGGTTATGGTGAGCTGGCCGCCGGCCTGAAGGCCCTCGATGACCAGGGGTGCGAGGCCTGCGCGCGCGCTGTAGATGGCGGCGGTGAGTCCCGCCGGACCGGTGCCTATGATGACGACATTCCGCTCTTCCATTCCCTGCTTCTCCCTCGTTGGGCCCCCGTTCTCGCGCGTCGGCGCAGACTCTAGGCATTCCGTCCGCGCATTTCAAGCCCGCCGGCGACCTCGCGAACGGACATCTGGGGGCGAGGAATGAACCGCTCCCCAAGATCTTGCACCCCTGTCAGGCTCTCCTTGCTAAGATCCTGTCAGGCAAGAGGCTGTGGACAAGTGGCAGTATTCCCCATGAGGGCTGGTGCACAATCCATTATCATGTAACGAATTGGTGAGCTTTCCACCGCGGCGCGCGGTTATCCACAGGAGTAAGGCGGGGCGCACGGCGGGCGCCGGATGGCAAGCGCGAGGAGATCCCGCCGGGGATCTCCTCGCCATCGGCTCGGTAATCCTGCCGTCTAGCGCGAAAGCAGCTCTTCCTTGGACGGCTGCTTGGGCGCCACCGCGGGCTTCTCGGCGGGCCTGGGAGTCGGCGCGTCGCTGCGCTTCTCGCCCATGCGGCAGTTGCCCTCGAAGAAGACGCCCTCGTCGATCACCAGCCGCTTGGTGACGATGTCGCCCTCCAGGTGACTGCCCCCCTGAAGCTCGATGCGGTTGCTGGCCTTGATGTTGCCGAGGACCTTGCCGGCGATGACGGCGTCCTTGACGTCGAGGTTCGCGCGAACGACCCCCGTCTTGCCGACCTCCAGGGTCTCCCGGCACTGGACCTCGCCATCGAATTCACCCTCGATGCGCAGGTTGCCGCTGATCTCCACCTTGCCGGTGAAGTGGCTGCCGGCTCCGAGGATCGAGGCGTTGCCGCCCGCGGACACATGGCTCAGGCCCTCCTCGTCGCGTCCAAACATGGGGTCCTCCTTGCGATACGGCCCAATGGGGCAAAGCTAGCGACTGATTTTCACTCCAACAAGTAGTTTTTGGGATCCATGGGGATCCCGTTGCGGCGCACCTCGAAGTGCAGGTGGGGGCCCGTGCTGTGGCCCGTGCTGCCCACGAAGGCGATGGGGTCCCCCGCGCGGACCCGGTCCTCCTTCACCACCGACAGGGAGCTGTTGTGGGCGTAGAGGCTGGTCAGGCCGAAGCCGTGGTCGATGAGTACGAAGTTGCCGTACTCCTCGTTCCAGCCTGCCACGAGCACCGTCCCGTCCCCCGCGGCCCGCACCGGCGTGCCCGCGTCGGCGGCGATGTCGATGCCCGGGTGGTAGCCCGGGCCCCGCTTGCCCTGGAATTCGCGCGTCACCCAGCCGCGAACCGGCCAGGCGTTGGGCGTCGCGTGGAGCATCTGCTGGCTCGCCAGGGCGAGGCGGCCTTCCAGGAGCGCGCGGGGATCGCCGGCCCGGGTCTCCCGGACCACGAGGTCCGCCAGGACCGAGTCGGGCATGCCCTCGCGCACGCCGAGCATCTCCTGGACCTTGAGCAGCACCAGGGTCGTCTCCTCCAGCTGGGTCTCCAGGCTGTGCACCCGCGCGACGCGGGTCGTCAGCACGTCGATGCGGCGCTCGAGGAGGTGGCGGCGGTGCCGTTCCACCACCAGGGAACCGGAGAAGACGAACAGGACCGCCAGGCCGACGAGGGCCACGGCCGCCAGGGCCGCCAGGAGGCGCAGGGCCGAGATGCGCAGGATCCACTCGCGGGCGCGTGGACCGCGATCCGCCTCCATACGTATGCGCACGAAGCGCGGCGCTCCCCTGCCAACTTCGAAGAACCACTTCCAGGCCGGCACCGTCCGTTCCCCCGTTCCCTAGAAGTCCCCATCCAGGGATACCCCAAGGACCTGCATGATCCGTTCCAGCTCCCTGTCGCTTCCGAACCTTACGCTGACCTTTCCACTCCCCCGGGCGTACTGGAGCTGTACGGGCAGGCCGAAGCGCTCCTCGAACCCCTCGCGGATGCGCCGCAGAACCGGGTCCTCGGGCAGGGCCGGGATCTGCCCGCGCCGCCTCGATCCCTTGCGCGAGCCGGCGAGGCGCTCGGTCTGCCGCACGGAGAGATGGCGGCGCTCGACGAGGCGCGCCAGCTCGATGCTGTCCCCGCGCTCGAGGTTGATGAGGGCTCTCACGTGCCCGGCGCTCAGGCCGCCACGGGCCACCATGTCCTGGATCTCCTCGGGCAGCTGCAGCAGGCGCAGGGTGTTGGAAACCGTCGAGCGATCCCGGCCCAGGTGGGCGCCCAGCTCCTCCTGTGTCCAGCCGTACTCCTGGATCATCACCTGGTAGGCTCGGGCCTCCTCCATGGGATTGAGATCATCCCGTTGCAGGTTCTCCACCAGGGCGAGCTTGAGGCTCTCGCTGTCGTCGACATCTGTCAATATGGCGGGAACCGTGTCGAGGCCGGCCTCCCGGCATGCCCGGACGCGGCGCTCGCCGGCGACTATCTGGTAGCGATCTCCTCTGCGCTTGAGCAGGACGGGCTGGAGGATGCCCTCCTGGACGACGGAACGCGTGAGCTCTGACAGCTTGTCCGCATCGAAGTGCCGGCGGGGCTGGAGGGGATTCGGATCCACGCGGTCCAGGGGTGCCTCGTGAATGGCACGCCCGAGGGGGGCGGCTGCCGTCGGTCGCGATGCCTCCTCCGGCTCCAGGGCGGGCGCGGCAGCGGCTGCAGAGAGTGCCGCCGAGATCTCCGGTGCGTCCAGGATCACCGGGTCCGGGAGGATCGCGCTAAGCCCCTTGCCCAACACCTTTTTCGGCATGGATGACCTCCTGGGCCAGTTGGATGTAGCTCTGGGCGCCGGACGACTCGAGATCGTAGAGCATCACCGGCTTGCCGAAGGACGGCGACTCCGAGAGCTTGACGTTGCGAGGTATGACCGTGCGGTAGACGCGGTCCTCGAAGTGGCTGATGGCCTCCTGGGCCACTTGTCGGGAGAGATTGAGGCGGCGGTCGTACATGGTGAGCAGGATCCCCTCGATGTGCAGGTCCCGATTGAGCCCCTGCTGTATGCGGGTGACCGTGCTCAGGAGCTGGCTCAGCCCCTCGAGGGCATAGTACTCGCACTGGATGGGGATCAGTACCGAGCGGGCCGCCGTCAGGATGTTCACCGTCAGCTGGCCCAGGCTCGGCGGGCTGTCGATGAAGACGAAGTCATAGGCGCCGTCGAGACCGGCGAGGGCCCGTTGCAGGAAGTAGGCGCGGTCCGGACGGCCCACCAGCTCCGCCTCGAGACCGCTGAGGCGATGCGCCGAGGGCAGAAGGCTCAAGCCGCTGGCCTGGGTCTCCAGGATGACTTCATCGAGCCCCGCCTGGCCGATGAGCAGCTCGTAGGCGGTGGCCGACCGGGCCTGCGGATCCACGCCCAGCCCGCTGGTGGCGTTGGCCTGCGGATCCATGTCCACGAGCAGGACCCGCCGGCCAGCGGCTGCCACGCTGGCGCTGAGGTTGACCGCCGTCGTGGTCTTTCCGACTCCGCCCTTCTGGTTGGCGATGGCGATGATGCGCGACACGTGCAATCTCCTTCGATGGAAGGAATCCGGGGAGGTCGTCCCCTGTGTATCGCCTGGACCGGGTCGTGTCAATCGATGTTTCACGTGAAACGCTTGGCGGTAAAAACACGTGTGTTTTCACGTGGAACATGCTTCGGGCTGGATGTGTTTCCCGTGAAACATCGCATGAACGTTCTGGCGTTTCCCGTGAAACGTGGGCGATCTCGCGCGGTCCCACAGCCGACGGGGTGTGCTTCCCGCAAGCACCGGATGCGCGGCACGGCGGCTCCGCCACGCCGTCCCGATTCTGGCGCTCAGGTTTGCAGTTGCAGGAGGTATTGCATCCGGTCGGGAAACCGGAAGGCGAGGATGCCGGCGGGTTTCCAGCCGGCGCGGGACCAGCGCGCATGTTCGCGGCGCCATTCGGCGGCCAGGCCCGGCCCCTTGAAGAAGACGGCGCGATCAACACGGCCCGCCAGTCCCCGCAGCCAGCCAAGAGCACGGGCCGTGCCGCCCAGAGCCCGTGCCGCCAGGATGCCCCGCTCGATCAGCCCCTCGTCATCCAGAAAGGCCGCGAGCGCGGGATCCTCCAGGCGGCCGGCGAAGACATGGCAGTCCGGCAAGTCCATATCACGGACAAGATTCAGCAAAAAGGCGGCTTTTCTACCGCGCGATTCGACCATGACCAGCGGCGGCGCCACGCCCGGCATGTAGCGGCGGGCCAACAGGAACGGCACCCCCGGCACGCCCGAGCCGCTGCCCGCGTCCAGCAGGAAAGGCGCCATGCGCTCGCGCCCGTCCGCCGCCATGCTGGCGCCTGCTTCGTCACCCCGTGTTCCACGTGAAACAGGCGGGAGCCGCTTGCCCGGATCGTTAATCGATCCTGCCCGCAAGGTCGGATCCGGCTCGATCTCTTTTGTTCCACGTGAAACGGGCCAATGCTTGAAGCTCTGGGCGTGCGAAGCCGCGCCACTGTCTGTTCCACGTGAAACGCGATTCGTTTCATCGCCCTGTGCGACCCACGCCACTCCATCGCCCGTTTCACGTGAAACAAGATCCCAGGCCAGGGCCAGGGGAAGGGAGTCCAGGATGTTCTGGGCTATCTGCGCTCCCGGATCCCGTCGCGACACCAGATTGACACGCTGGTTCGCCTCCAGGACTCGCCGCGCGTAGTGCTCGAGCACATCGAAGAGGTCCGGCGGCAGCGCGGCCTCCACCGCCTCCGCGGGGAGCGGCTGCCAGGGAAGATCCTCCGCTGTTTCACGTGGAACGACGCCCACGACGTTGTTCCCCTCATCCTCGAGCCATGCCAGGAGATGTCGGTGAGACTGCCGGGCCCGTTCCCAATCCCGGCGCAAGGACGTCGCATCCAGGGGATCCGCGCTCACGAGGCTCTCCGCCGGCGCCTCGCCTCCAGGTGCACCAGCAGCACGGACAGGTCGCTCATGCGGACGCCGGGCACGCGCCCGGCCTGGCCCAGGCTTCCGGGCCGCACCCGCTCCCAGCGCTCGCGGGCTTCGTTGCTGAGCCCCGGCACGTCAGCGTAATCGAGATCCTCGGGAATGCGGCGGGCCTCCTCACGCCGGAAGCGCTCGGCCGAACGCTTCTCGCGTTCGATGTAACCCTCGTACTTGATGCGCGTTTCGAGCCGGCTCCGCTCCGCGGCGTCCATGGGCTCCAGCTCCGGCAGGTCTTCGGCGAGGTCGTCCAGAACGACGCCGGGCCTGCGGAGCACCTGCGCCGGCGCCGTACCCGGCGCCACCGGTCCCCCGGGAAGCCGGTCCGAAATCCGCCGCGCCACACCGGCATTGAGGCCCAGACACCAGAGGCGGGTCAGGTTGCGCTCGGTCCGGTCCCTGGATTCTCGAAAGCGGCGCCACGCGCCCTCGGGCACCAAGCCCAGTTCCCATCCTCTGCCCAGGAGCCGCTCGTCGGCGTTGTCGTAACGGAGCAGGAGGCGGAACTCCGCGCGGGACGTGAACATGCGGTACGGTTCGTCGGCCCCGCGTGTGACCAGGTCGTCCACCATGACGCCAAGGTAGGCCTCATCGCGGCGTGGAACCCAGGCCTCGCGGTCCTCCAGGAACCGCATGGCGTTGATGCCCGCCAGCAGACCCTGGGCGGCGGCCTCCTCGTAACCGCTGGTGCCGTTCACCTGGCCGGCCAGGAAGAGCCCCGTCACGGCCCGCGTTTCCAGAGAGGGCTTCAACTGCCGCGGATCGACGGCGTCGTACTCCACGGCATAGCCCGGGCGCAGCATCTCGGCTTCCTCGAGGCCGGGAATGGCGCACAGCATGGAAAGCTGAACATCCTCGGGCAGGCTGGTGGCCAGGCCATTGACGTAGATCACTTGGCTGTCCCGACCCTCGGGCTCCAGGAAGAGGGTGTGCCGCTCCCGGCCGGCGAATCGCTGCACCTTGTCCTCGATCGAGGGACAGTAGCGCGGCCCGATGCCCGCAATGCTGCCGTTGAACAAGGGGCTGCGGTCCAGGCTGCCGCGGATGAGATCGTGGACACGGGGATTCGTGTAGGTGATGTGACAGTCCACCTGATCCCGCTCGATGCTGTCCGAGAAGTGCGAGAAGGGAACGGGACGCGCATCGCCCGGCTGCCGCTCGCAGCGCGCCGTGTCGATGCTGTCCCGGTGGAGTCTGGGCGGCGTACCGGTCTTCAGGCGCCGCTGCCGCAGGCCCAGCGAGCGCAGGCTCGCCGCGAGGCGGTCCGCGCTGCGGTCTCCCCAGCGCCCGCCGCGTGTCTGGCGCGCGCCCGTATGCATGAGACCCTCCAGGAAGGTTCCCGTGGTGAGCACCAGGGCGCGACACGCTAGCTCGCGGCCGTCCGCGAGGCGCAGCCCGGCCAGGCGGCCTCCTTCCGTCAGGATCTCGGCGGCCTCGCCCTCGATCACCGTCAGGCCCGCCTGGGAAAGAAGCTTGTCCCGCATGCCTTCGCGGTAGCGCTGCTTGTCGGCCTGGGCGCGCGGCGCGCGCACGGCCGGTCCCTTGCGCGTGTTGAGCAGGCGGAACTGGATCCCGTGCTCATCGATGTGCCGCCCCATCTCGCCGCCCAGGGCATCCAGCTCGCGCACCAGGTGACCCTTGCCCAGCCCGCCCACGGCCGGGTTGCAGCTCATGCGCGCCGCGTTCTCCACCGAGAAAGTGATGACTGATGTCGCAAAGCCGCGCCTGGCGCAGGCCAGGGCGGCCTCGCAGCCGGCGTGGCCGGCGCCGATGACCAGGATGTCGTAGCGGGTGCCGATCATGTTATTATAACTTATTTGCCTATGCAGAAGTTCGCGAAGATTTCCTCCAAAACCTTCTCGCCGACGCGGTCTCCGGTCAGCTCCTCCAGCTCTGCCAGGGCGTCGCGAAGGTGACGGGCCAGCAGCTCGTCCTCCAGCGACGCCACGCGCTCCCGGTCCAGGAGCGCCAGGTCGTGTTGCAGGGCGGCCAGTCGCGCTTCCTGGCGCCGGTTGACGGCCACCGTCGCGGCCAGGGCCGCCTGGCCGGCGCCGCCCGTGGCCAGATCGAACAGCGCGTCCCGCAGGTCGTCCAGGCCGGTGCCCTCGCGGGCCGAGACGGCAAGGGCCCGCACGCCGCGGGGCAGGAAGGGGTCGGCCCGGCGACGGTCGAAGCCGGCCAGGTCGCGCTTGTTGATGACGACGAGGTCCCGTTCGGCGTCCAGCTCCGCCAGGCGGCGCCGCTCGGAATCGCGAAGGGGGCGGGCGCCGTCCAGGATCCAGACGCCGAGCGTGGCCTCGCGCAGGGCCGCTTCCGTGCGATCGGTTCCCAGACGCTCGGCTTCGTTCCCGATCTCGCCGGCGGCGCGCAGGCCCGCCGTGTCCTGCAGGCGGAAGACAAGCCCCCGGTGCACCCATGCCTCCTCCAGCAGGTCGCGGGTGGTGCCGGGCGCCTCGGTGACGATGGCCCGATCCTGCTCCAGCAGGGCGTTGAAGAGCGAGCTCTTTCCCACGTTCGGCGCGCCGGCCAGCACGGCTCGCGCGCCCTCTCGCAGGAGGCGACCCTCGCGGGCACCGGCCAGCAGCGTTGTCACCTCGTTACGCAGGGCCGCCAGGCGTCCATGCAGGTCCTCGCGGGAAACAGGCTCGATGTCCTCCTCGGCGAAGTCGATGCCCAGCTCCAGATCGCGCAGCAGCGCCAGGAGCTCCTCGCGCAGGGGACGCAGGCGGTCGCTGAGGCCGCCCGCGAGGTGGGACAGGGCCAGGGCGCGCGCGGCCTCGCTGCGGCTTTGGATCAGCTCGGCGACGGCCTCGGCCTGCACCAGGTCCAGGCGGCCCGACAGGAAGGCACGGTAGGTGAACTCTCCCGGTGCCGCGTGCCGCACGCCCAGCCCGGCGAGGGCGCCGAGCAGGGCCCGCACCGTTTCGGGACCCCCATGGGCGCTGATCTCCACGAGATCCTCTCCGGTGTAGCTGTGCGGGCCCGGCATCCAGACCGCCAGGACCTCGTCGAGGGCCCCGCTCCCGGGCTCGCGAAGATGGAGGTAGTGGAGGTGGCGCGGCATCAGGCGGGGCGTCCGCCCGCGTCCGTCGATGAGGGCTTCCAGGGCGGCCCGGGCGCCGGGGCCGCTGACGCGCACTACGGCCAGCGCTCCCTCGCCGGGCGGCGTCGCCAGGGCGGCGATGGTCTCATCGGGACGATGCATGGGGCACCCCCCGGCTCGGGGCGCGCCCGCCCGCCGCCTCCCGACGGCGACCCGACCTAGCGGCGCCGCGGACGGCGGCGCGAGGTCGTGGCGGGCTTGTCCGACGCGTTATCGCCAATCTTGAGCACCTGTCGGGCCAGGTCGCGGGAGAAGGGCTTCTCCGTGGAGTCGTCCGACACCTCGGGAACCTCCGTCAGGCTGACGGCGGCCGGCTCCTCGCGCCCGGAATCCTCGTAGGGATGATCGTCGCGGTGGCGCCCGTCGCGGCGGTGATCGTCGCGGCGGCTCCCGCCGCGACGGCGGTCGTCGCCTCGATGCTCGTCGTGCGGGCGCTCGGTCCGGGGCCGTTCGCCGGACCGCCTCTCGTCGCGATGATGCTCGCCTCGCGGGCTGTCGGCCTGCGGCCGTTCACCGGACCGCCTCTCGTCTCGGCGGGACTCTTCCGGCCGGTGCTCACGGGAGCGGCGCCGGTCGTCGCGGCGGGGTTCGCGCTGGCGCCGCGCGACCGTGGCGGCTGCGCTGACGTCGCCACTGCGGGGACGCTCTTCGCCGCGGTCGCCCGTCGCCACCTCCGGCGGGGTTTCCATTGCCGGAGGCCGCTCCTGGCTTCGCCTCCCAGCGACGCTCGGTCTGTCGTCGTCCCGGCTCGGGCGGCGGCGCGGTTGACGGCGCGGCCGCTCTTCGTCCGGTCGGCGCCGACCGTCGCCGTCCTCGTCGCCCGTCAGGCGCGAGGGGCGGAAGCCGGGATCGGGAACGCCGTCGTAGGCGCTGGCGGGTTCGGACTCGTAGTCCCCCTCGTGGAAATCCGCGATGGCGGCTTTGCCCTCGGGGGCCACCACCACTCGCCGGCGGGGACCGCCGCCGATGGTGTAGGTGCGCAGGCCCTCCTCGTCGGCCAGCACCAAGTGGACCACGCGGCGGTCCTGGGCGCTCATGGGCTCCATGGTGACGCTGCGCCCGGTCTCGCGGGCCTGCTCCACGGCCTCGCGCGCCCGGTCGCGCAGTCGCTCCTCGCGCCGCTCGCGGTAATCGCCCACATCGATGTTGACGACGACGTTTCGCCCCTCGCGGGCCGCGACGACGCGCTGCGTCAGGTGGCGGATGGCATCCAGGGTCTGTCCGCGCCGGCCGATGAGCATGCCGTCGTCCCGCGGGGAGATGATGCGCAGGCGGAGGCCGTCCTCCTCCTGCCGGGACTCCAGCTGGAAGTCCACGCCCAAAATCTCCAGCAGGTCGCGCAGCACGACTGCCGGATCGCCGCCGCCCTCGCCGAGGGCCATGACGCGCACGCGGAACGGGCGTCCGCCCATGCCCAGGAAGCCCCGCGTGCCTTCCTCGAGAACCTCCACCTTCGCCTGGGAACGCTGCAGGCCCAGCTCGCCCAGGGCCTGCTCGACGGCCTCTTCCTTGGTTCGTCCACTCGCTTCGATGCTTTTCATTCTGTTCACCTCACGCTTTGGCCTTGGCGGTCACGACGCCTGGGGATTCGTCCAGTCCCTTGTGGATGAAGTACTGCTGCGCGGCGGTAAGGATGTTGTTGACCAGCCAGTACAGCACCAGTCCGGAGGGCATGCGGTAGAAGATGAAGGTCATGAAGATGGGCATGATCTTGTTCATGGCGGCCATTTGGCCGGGCTGGCCCATGCCGCCGTTGCCCATTCCCGTCCCGCCCATCTTCTGCTGGATCCACATCGAGACGCCCATGAGGATGGGCAGGACGCTGATGGCGTTGTCGATGAATCCCCCCAGAATGGGGATTGTGAACGGTAGCCGGTAGGCGACGTCCATGGTGGACAGGTCGTCGATCCACCACACGAAGCCGGCGCCGCGCAGCTCGACCGCGCCGCGCAGGACGCGATAGAGGGCGAAGAAGACCGGCATCTGCAACAGCAGCGGCAGGCAGCCTCCGAGAGGGTTGACCCCGTGCTTCTTGTACAGCTCCATGGTGGCCTTCTGGAGCTGCTCCTTGTTGTTCTTGTACTTCTCCTGAAGGGCCTTGATCTCCGGCTGGATCCGCTGCATGTCCTTCATGGACTTGAAGCTCTTGTGGGTCAGCCGATAGAAGAGGAACTTCGTGAGGACGGACAGCAGGATGATGATCAGGCCGTAGTTGGGAATGAAGCGGCCCAGGAAGTCCATGAGCCACTTGATGGCCAGGCTGATGGGACGTATCAGCCGCCCCATGTCCACCATGTGCTCGAGGCCGCGCCCGTAGGCCTTCAGGTCGTTGAACAGCAGGGGCCCGGCGTAGACGTGAAAGTCCTCGTCGTACCGTACGCGGCCGCCGCGCAGGGGATAGTCGACCCGGAAGCCCAGGTACTTGTCCTCGCTGTCACCGACGAGGGTGGCGACGCCACTCTGGACGTTAACCGGCACCAGGGCCGCCATGAAGTACTTGCTATGGGTGCCCACCCACTGGACCGTGCCCTCCTCGGAGCGCTCGCCCCGCTCGGCCAGGCCCCGGGCGCCCTTGAAATTGCGCAGGGAACGCTTCTGCTCGCTGTCGCCCACCAGGAAGACGTTCTTGAAGGAGTTGTAATCGTCCTTGAGGTTCCGCTCCGTGCTCCGTATGCCCCGCGTCCACTCGATGCCCACGCCGCGGGCGCCACCGAGGCCGCCCGCGAACTCGCCGCCCACGGAGAGCAGGAACTCGTAGCGATCGCCGTAGAAGGTGAAGGCCTTGCGCAGCTCGCCGCCCCGGCCGTCGCTGGATCGGAACAGGATGGTGCGCTCTTCGCCCGGCGCCAGCACCACGCTGTCGATGCCCGCGGGCAGATCCAGGGCGAAGTCCCAGCCGCCGCTGTCCTCCGTTCCCGACGGCAGCTCAACGTCCACGGCGAGGACGGCGGCGCGCTCCTCGTCGGCCAGGGGGCCGATGAGCTCCACGTGCTCGCTGCCCACGCCGGCGAACTCCAGCAGCGCGATGCTCGTCATGGCGGCGCCGCGGCTGTCGAGGACGTAGCGCGCCCGGTTCGTCCTCACCACGAGCTCCCGATGGGGAGCGGCGGCCATGACCGGGGCCTGGCCGCCGGCCGGTTCGGCGGGAGTGGTGGGGGCGGCGGCCTCTGTCGCGGGAACCACCGGCTCGACCGCTTCGTCGAAGGCGCCCGCGGCAACCAGCGCCGAGTCCGCACCCGTGGTGGGGACGGGCGCCGGGCGCTCCGGCCGCATCCTGTCCATGACGATGAAGTAGCCGATGAGGAGCAGGAAGATCAGCCCGAAGGCGATCCTGGTCTGTCGATCCATGTGCATCCCTCTCGCGGAGAGAACCTGCCCGGTCGCGCCGCCCTGTCAGGGCACGGGGTCGTGGCCTCCGGGATGGAAGGGGTGGCAGCGAGCCACACGCCTCACGGCCAGCGCGGTTCCCTCGAGCAGACCATGCCGCCGCAGAGCTTCTTCCGCGTAGGCGGAGCAGCTCGGGCTGAAGCGACAGGCATCGGGCAGGATGGGCGAGAGGAATTTGCGGTAAGCTCGTATCAGAGCAAGCAGGAGCCTAACTAACATTTCCGTCCCGACGCATCTCGGCGTCCGATAGGAGGTCCAACCGGGTCAGCAGTTTCCCAAGTTCACCAGCGACGTGGTCCATCTTCTTGTCGCGGATACCGGCGCGGGCCACGAGAACGTAGGCCCCGTCTTTCATCAGCCGGCCCGCATGGGCTCGAAACGCTTCCCTCAGCAGTCTCTTGGCTCGGTTTCTCGTCACCGCCTTGCCGATCTTCCGGCTGGCAACCACGGCGAGGGTCTTTCCCTCGTCGCGCGGCTGGAAGAAGAGGACGAGGAGCGTGCCGACGGCCTTGGCTCCGTCCCTGTAGATGGTCGGAAATTCCCGGGAGGGAATGCGGCCCGGCCTCCCGGAACCAGCGCTGGTTGCCATGTGAAAGAAGGTCACGGAATCAGGCGGACAGTCTCTTGCGCCCCTTGGCGCGGCGGGCGTTGATAACGGCACGCCCCGCCTTCGTGCTCATCCGCTTGCGGAAGCCGTGCTTCCGCTTGCGCTTGAGGTTACTGGGCTGGAAGGTCCTTTTCAAGGCTAACCTCCTAAATACAAAGACAGTTAAGGTAAAGGGGCAATCCCTGCAAGTCAAGCGCAAAAGCGGCATCGGTCGGACTTGTGGACAATGGCGCCTGGCGGATCCGTATCGCTGCTTGGAGTTCCTTGAAATGTATAGTGTTACGGGTTTTGTCCACATGCTTCCCGCATTTTTCTTGCATCCGCCGATCGTCCTGTGCTAGCGTGCCCCTTGCCTCCACTCGGGGGCTCGAGGCCTCAACTCCTTGTCTTTTAAACACTTTGCCAACAAAGTGACGTGGTCGCGCACCCTGTCCGGGCTGGTGGATAAGTCTGTCCGGCATCGTGGAAAGAAATTGTAAGCCATTATAAATAGGTGTCTTGCTAAGTTATCCCCAATTGTGGATACGGGAGGTTGTCTGTGAAGGCCAGGCTCCAGTTGGACACTGTTACCCTGTGGGAGCAGATCCTGGAGATCATCCGGGCGCAGGTGAACGACCAGAGCTTCGAGACCTGGTTCCGTCCCACGCGTCTGCTGCGCATGGAGGACCAGCGCCTGTTCGTGGAGGGCCCCAACCAGTTCTTCACCGACTGGCTCTCCGAGCACCACATGCCCACCATCCTCGCCGCCGCCGGCGAGGTGCTCGGCGCAACGCCCGAGGTGGAACTGGTGATCCGCGAGGAAAAGTCCGCGCCGGAGAGCGAGGAGAAGCGGCCGACCACGTCCTTCTTCCGCCGCTACACGCGGAGCGGCAAGAACGCCGGGCTGAATCTCAACGGCAACTACACCTTCGACGAGTTTGTGGTGGGCGACAACAACCGCATGGCCCACGCGGCCAGCCTCGCCGTGGCCGAGAAGCCCGGGCGCGTCTACAATCCCCTGTTCATCTACGGCGGCGTGGGGCTGGGCAAGACCCATCTCGTGCAGGCCATCGCGCACTTCGTGCTCCAGGAGCACAAGCGCCTGCGGGTCTTCTTCACCTCCAGCGAGACCTTCGTCAACGAGCTGATCCAGGCCATCCGGCAGGGCAACACCCTGGACTTCAAGAACAAGTACCGCAGCGTGGACCTGCTGGTGATCGACGATATCCAGTTCCTGGCCGGCAAGGAGAGCACCCAGGAGGAGTTCTTCCACACCTTCAACGCGCTCTACGACTCCAACAAGCAGATCGTCCTCACCAGCGATCGGCCGCCCAAGGAGATCCAGACCCTGGAGGAGCGCCTGGTGAGCCGCTTCGAATGGGGGCTGGTCAGCGACATCCAGCGGCCGGATCTGGAGACCCGCCTGGCCATTCTCAAGAAAAAGACAGAGAAGGACGGCCTGAGCATTCCCAACGACGTGCTCTACCTCATCGCCGAGAACGTGCGCAGCAACATCCGGGAGCTGGAGGGCAGCCTCATCCGACTGCTGGCCTTCTCGAGCCTCACGGGAAGCCCCATCAACATCGGCCTCGCCCAGGAGGTGCTGCGCGACTTCATCGACCGGCCGCGGCGGCCCAACGTGCCCGACATCCAGAAGGCCGTCTCCGACCGCTACGGCATCGGCATCGACCTGCTCAAGTCCGAGAAGCGAAGCAGTCGCATCGTGCTGCCGCGGCAGGTGGCCATCTTCCTCGCGCGCGAGCTGACCGACAAGAGCCTGATGGAGATCGGCCGCTTCTTCGGCGGCCGGGACCACACGACGGTCCTGCACGCCTGCCGCAAGATCGAGCGTCTCGTCAAGCAGGACCCCGACATGCGCCGGACCGTGCTCGAGCTGCAGCAGCGCTTCCAGGCGCCGGGGGCGCGACTGACATGAGGATGCGCCGTGGATATCACGTGGAAACAGCGTGGATGGACAGCTGTCCGGCGGGGCCTCGTGGAAAGCGTAGACGCTATTCCACGGCCACCGCGGCTTTTCCAACCCGGGCGGGGAAAACGGTGCCGGGTGCAAGGCCCGATGAAAACGGGGATTGTCAATTCCCCGCGGCGGTTTTAAACATTGTGCACAGCCCCTAACACTACGACTGGTACTGTCTATCTCTAAGACGGAAGAAGATAGGCAGCGCGTCCCTGGTGAAAGCCGGGGAGACCGACCAGGAGGTCACGGAGTGAAGATCACCCTCTCCCAGCCCGAGCTGAGCCGCGCCGCCGGCCTGGCGGGAAACGTCGTGCCGAGCAAGTCCACCCTCCCCATCCTGTCCACGCTGCTGATCAGGGCGGACAAGGAGGGGGTCGCCTTCTCGGCGACCGACCTCGACGTCTCCATCCACCTGCGCGTGGAGGCGGCGGTCGAGAAGACCGGCGCCGTCGCCGTGCCCGCGCGGCGCTTCGCGGAGATCGTGCGCAAGCTGGACAGCGTGGACGTGACGCTGACCGTCGAGGATCAGACCCTCCTCATCGAGTGCGGCCGGTCCCGCTTCCAGATCTCCACCATGGATCCCGCCGACTTTCCCAAGCTTCCGGACACCAAGGGGCTGGACACCTTCACCGCGGCCGCCGGCACCATCCGCGGCATGGTGCGCCGCACGCGCTACGCCATCAGCCAGGATCTCGCGCGGCCCTCCATGAACGGCATCTTCCTCGAGATCGACGGGGAGAAGACCACGATGGTCGCCACCGACGGCCACCGGCTCGCCTACTGCCAGCGCGAGGAGAAGCTGGATGTCGCGAGCAGCTACGGCGTGATCGTCCCCGGCAAGGCTCTGGACCAGCTCCTACGCCTCCTGCCCGACGAGGGCGACATGGAGATCGGCATCAGCGAGAGCCAGGCCTTCTTCCGCACGGGCGCCGTGACCCTCTTCTCGCGACTCATCGAGGGTCCCTTCCCCAACTACAAGCAGGTGATCCCCCAGGGCAACGAGAAGGAGATGACCGTCGCCACCGACAGCCTGCTCATGGCCACCGACCGCGTCTCCACCCTGGCCTCCACGCTCAACACCCGGCAGGTGAAGCTGGTGCTGGAGCCGGACCAGCTCGTGCTCGAGGTGGCGAGCCCGGACATCGGCAAGGCCCACGAGGAGATGGAAGCCGCCTACGGGGGCGAGCCCATGGCCATCGGCTACAACGCCGTCTACCTCCTGGATGTCCTCAAGAACATGGACTCGGACCAGGTTCGCTTCCGCCTGGACCGCCCCGACAACGCGGGCATCATCGAGCCGGTGGAGGAGCGGGCGGGCGAACGCTACTTCTGCCTGCTGATGCCCCTGAAGCTCAGCGACTGATCCGCGGCGGTGCGCTACCTCGACCTGCGCGCGGAGGGCTTCCGGAACCTGGCCGACTGCCGCCTCGAGTTCCATCCCGAGGTCAACTGGATCACCGGCGCCAACGGGCAGGGCAAGACGAACCTGCTGGAAGCCCTGCTCTACCTGGTCTCCGGGCGCAGCCACCGCCTAGCCCGGGACGAGGATCTCGTCGGCTTCGACCGCGACCACTTCTTCCTGGAGGGTTCCCTGGCCGACGAGGGCGGCCAGGCGCTCCGCTTCCGCGCCGCCTGCGAGCGCGGCGGCCGCCGGCGGATGCACCTGGACGGCGAGGAGGTATCCCGCCTCGCAGACCTGGTCGGCCTCACCGGAACCGTCGTCTTCGGCCCCGACGACGTGGGGCTGGTCACCCGCGAGCCCGACCGCCGGCGCCGCTTCCTGGACTACACCCTCGCCAAGACGGACCCGACCTACCTGCGGGACCTGATGGCCTACCGGCGCATCCTCCGCCAGCGCAACGCCCTGCTCCAGGCGCGCGGCGGCGGCCCCCACCTGGAGATCTGGACCGCTCGCCTGATCGAGCACGGCGCCCGGCTGGTGCTGGCCCGGCGCCTCAACCTGCGCGTCCTGGGCGAGGAGGCAGCCCGCTTCTACCGCGCCATGGGCGGCGACGGGGAGGACCTCGTCCTGACCTACCGGAGCCCCGTCCAGGGCGGGACGGAGCAGGCCGTGGCCGCCTCCCTGGGCGCCCGGCTGGAGTCCCTGGCCGCCTCGGAGTCCTTGAAAAAACAGACGTTAGCGGGCCCCCACCGGGACGACATGGGCATTGACATAGGCGGCCGCAATGGCCGAAAATTCGCCTCGCAGGGGCAGAAGCGCTCGGCGGCCGTGGCGCTGAAGCTCGCCCAGGCGGAGTTCCTGGCCCGGGTCCGGCGCGACCGGCCCATCGTCATCCTGGATGACGTGTTCAGCGAGTTGGACGAGCTACGGCGCGAGCGCCTGTGCCGGCTCGTGGGCCGCCAGTACCAGACCTTCCTCGCCACTCCCCAGCCCGAGGACCTGAACCGGGAGCTGTTCGGCGACCTGAGGCGCTTCCGGGTGGAGGCGGGCCGCATCCAGCCCGAATGAGGCGGCGATGAGTCCAGGAAACAGGCGTCGCGAGTCGGACCGGCTGCGGCCGGCCGGGGAGGTACTGGCGGGGCTGCTGGATCGCCTGGGCTACCGGGAGCACCTGCGCGAGCGGGAGATCCTGGAGGCCTGGCCGCGGGTGGCCGGCGAGGCCCTGGCCGAGCGGAGCCGGGCCTTGCGCCTGCGGCGGGGGGTGCTTTTCGTAAGGGTGGCGAGCGCCGCCTGGTGCCAGGAACTGCAGTTCCTGAAAGCGGCTATCATCGATCGCTACGCCGAAGACCTGGGTCCGGGCCGGGTCCGCGACATCCGCTTCACACAGCACTGACGCGCGGAAGGGACGACAACCATGGCCGGCGAGGTATACGGATCCGAGAACATCCAGGTCCTCAAGGGCCTGGAGGGCGTGCGCCGGCGTCCCGCCATGTACATCGGCGGGACAAGCAGCGACGGCCTGCACCATCTGGTCTACGAGGTGGTCGACAACTCCGTCGACGAGGCCATGGCCGGCGCCTGCGACCGCATCGACGTCGAGCTCCTGGACGACGGCTCGGTGAAGATCACGGACAACGGCCGCGGCATCCCCGTCGACATGCACCCCACCGAGGGCAAGAGCTCCCTCGAGGTGGTCATGACCACCCTTCACGCCGGCGGCAAGTTCGACGACAAGAGCTACAAGGTCTCCGGCGGCCTGCACGGCGTGGGCGTCAGCGTCGTCAACGCCCTGTCCGAGTGGCTCACGGCCACCATCCTGAAGGACGGCGAGGCCCACTTCCAGGAGTACCGCCGCGGCATCCCCGTGGCCCCGGTGCGGGTGATCTCCGCCGGCGAGGAGCTCGTCGAGCGGGGCACCGTCATCCGGTTCATGCCGGACCCGCAAATCTTCGAAACCACCGAGTTCCGCTTCGACGCCCTCAGCACACGCCTGCGCGAGCTGGCCTTCCTCAACCGCGGCCTGACCATCACCATCCGCGACGAGAAGCAGGAGAAGGAGAAGGAGTTCTGCTACGAGGGCGGCATCGTCGAGTTCGTGCAGTTCATCAGCCGCGGCAAGCACCCGATCAACGAGCCGCCCTTCTACGTCGAGTCCGAGCGAGACGGAATCCAGGTGGAAGTGGCCATCCAGTACAACGAGGGCTACAACGACAACGTCTTCTCCTTCGCCAACAACATCCACACCCACGAGGGCGGCACGCACCTGTCCGGCTTCCGCGGCGCCCTGACGCGCACCCTCAACAGCTACATCCAGCGCGAGAACAAGAACGGCAAGACCACCCTCTCGGGCGAGGACGTGCGCGAGGGCCTGACGGCCGTGGTCAGCGTCAAGCTGTCGGAGCCCCAGTTCGAGGGCCAGACCAAGTCGAAGCTGGGCAACAGCGAGGTGCGCAGCATCGTCGAGAGCGTCGTGGGCGCCCGCTTCGCCGACTACCTCGAGGAGAACCCCGACGCCGCCAAGGCCATCTCGACCAAGTGCCTGCACACGGCGCGCACCCGCGAGGCCATGCGCAAGGCGCGCGACGTGGCCCGCCGCAAGAGCGCCCTGGAGAGCGGCAGCCTGCCGGGCAAGCTGGCCGACTGCAGCGAGCGCGACGCCGAGCGCAGCGAGCTCTACCTGGTCGAGGGCGACAGCGCCGGCGGCAGCGCCAAGCAGGGGCGCGACCGCCGCTTCCAGGCCATCCTGGCCCTGAAGGGCAAGCCCCTGAACGTGGAGAAGGCCTCGGCGACGCGCGTCCTGTCCAACGACGAGATCAAGACCATCATCACGGCAATCGGCGCGGGCTTCGGCCCCGAGTTCGACGAGCAGAAGATCCGCTACGGCAAGATCATCATCATGACCGACGCGGACGTGGACGGCGCCCACATCCGCACCCTGCTGCTGACCTTCTTCTACCGGAAGATGCAGCCCCTGCTGGCCCGGGGGCGCGTCTACATCGCCCAGCCGCCGCTCTACCGGCTCAAGAAGGGACCGGTGGAGCTCTACGCCTACGACGAGGCCGAGCGCGACGAGAAGCTGCGCCAGCTCGGCGAGCCGAAGAAGGTCTACATCCAGCGCTACAAGGGCCTCGGCGAGATGAACCCGATCCAGCTCTGGGAGACCACCATGGATCCCGAGAGCCGCACCATCCTCCGCGTCAATCTCGAGGACGCCATCGAGGCGGACCACATCATCACCAAGCTCATGGGCGACGACGTGGAGTGGCGCCGGGAGTTCATCGAGACCTACGCCGACACGGTCGAGGACCTGGAGATCTGACGCGGACCGTTCCGCCAACCTCGAGGACAGCGTATGCAAGCCGGCGAGAGGGTCATTCCGGTCGACATCGAGCAGGAGATGAAGCGCTCCTACCTCGCCTACTCGATGTACATCATCGTCTCGCGCGCCATCCCCGACGTGCGCGACGGCCTCAAGCCCGTCCAGCGGCGCATCCTGACGGCCATGAACGACCTGAACCTCCGGCCGGGCCGGCCCTACCGCAAGAGCGCCAAGATCGTCGGCGACGTCACAGGCAACTACCACCCCCACGGCACCGTGGCGGCCTACGACGCCATGGTGCGCATGGCCCAGGACTTCTCCCTGCGCTATCCGCTCGTCGACGGCCAGGGCAACTTCGGCTCCCTCGACGGCGACTCGGCGGCGGCCGAGCGCTACACCGAGGCGCGCATGTCCCGCCTCGCCGAGGACCTGCTGCGGGATCTCGACAAGGAGACGGTGGACTTCGTCCCCAACTACGACGACAGCCGCACCATGCCGTCGGTCCTGCCGGCCGTGGCCCCCAACCTGCTGATGAACGGCACCTCGGGCATCGCCGTGGGCATGGCCACCAACATCCCGCCCCACAACCTGGGCGAGCTGGTGGACGGCCTCGTGGCCCTGCTCGACGACCCCGAGCTGGTCGTGGACGACCTGATGGCCTACGTCCGCGGCCCCGACTTCCCCACGGGCTCCGTCATCCACGGCGTCGAGGGAATCCGCCAGGCCTACCGCACGGGGCGCGGGCGCATCCTGGTGCGGGGCCTCGCGGAGATCGAGACCGACGAGCGCCGCGGCCGCGACCGCATCATCATCACCGAGATCCCCTATCAGGTGAACAAGGCCGGCCTCATCGAGAAGATCGCCGAGCTGGTGCGCAGCGAGCGCATCCGCGGCGTGGCCGACCTGCGCGACGAGTCCGACCGCGAGGGACTGCGAATCGTCGTCGAGATGAAGAAGGACGCGGCCAGCCAGGTCATCCTCAACCAGCTCTACAAGCTCACGCCGCTTCAGCAGGCCTTCAACGCCAACATGCTGGCCCTGGTGAACGGGCAGCCGCGCCAGTGCGGCCTGCGCGACCTCATGCAGGCCTTCCTGGACCACCGAGAGGAAGTGGTGGTCCGCCGCACGCAGTTCGAGCTGAAGAAGGCCGAGGAGCGGGCGCACATCGTCCAGGGTCTGCTCATCGGCGTCGAGAACATCGACGAGCTGGTGCAGCTCATCAAGAGCAGCGCCGACACCGAGGAGGCGCGCAGCCGCATCAGGGAGCGCTTCGGCCTGAGCGAGCTGCAGGCCCAGGCCATCCTCGACATGCGCCTGGCCAAGCTGACGGGCCTGGAGCGCGAGAAGCTGGAGGCCGAGTACGCCGAGCTGCAGGAGGCCATCGCCCGCTACCGGGCCATCCTGGCCGACCGCGGCCTGGTGCTGGCGATCATCAAGGAGGAGCTGTTCGAGCTCAAGCAGCGCTACCCCGACCCGCGGCGCACGGAGATCGCGCCGGCCCTGGGCGAGTTCGAGGCCGAGGACCTCATCGCCGAGGAGGACATGGTCATCACCATCAGCCACGCCGGCTACGTCAAGCGCACGCCGCTGGACCAGTACCGGCGGCAGCGCCGCGGCGGGCGCGGGGTGCGCGGCATGGACTCGCGCGAGGAGGACTTCATCGAGCACGTGATGGTGGCCTCGTCACTGGACACGCTGCTCGTCTTCACCAACCTGGGACGCGTCTACCAGCTCAAGGTCTGGGAGCTGCCGCAGGGGGCGCGGGCCGCGCGGGGCAAGGCCCTGGTCAACCTGCTCAACCTGCGGTCCGACGAGAAGCCGCGCGACTTCGTGCGCGTGGAGGACTTCATGCAGCCCCACCGCTACGTGATGCTGGCCTCGGCGCGGGGGCTCGTCAAGCGCACGCCCCTGTCCCACTTCGCCACGCGGCGCCGCGACGGCATCATCGCCCAGGGCATGAAGGACGACGACACCCTCGTGCGCGCCTCCCTGGTCAGCCCGGGCGAGGAGATCCTGCTCTCCAAGCGCCTGGGCCGGGCCCTGCGCTTCAACAGCGACCTCCTGCGGCCCATGGGCCGCACCGCCCGCGGCGTGCGCGGCGTCGCCCTGCGCGGCGAGGACGACCGGGTGGTGGACATGCTCACCCTGCGCGGGCAGCAGAGCGTGCTCACCATCACCGAGAACGGCTTCGGCAAGCGGACCACGGTCGAGGACTACCCGGCCCGCGGGCGGGGCGGCCTCGGAACCATCGACATCAAGACGACAAAGCGGAACGGGCCCGTGGTGGCCACCCTTCCCGCCTGGGACGACGACGAGATCATCCTCATCACGCGCGGCGGCAAGATGGTCCGCATGGGCGTGTCGGGGATCTCGCTCATCGGCCGCAACACGCAGGGCGTGAAGATCGTCTCCCTGGACGAGGGCGACAAGGTGGTCTCCGTGGCCGTCATCCCGCAGGAGCGGGATCCGGACGACGACGGGGAGTAGCAACGTGAACGGCAGCGCGATCCGGCCCGCGGCGGCCCTGGTCCTGGCCGCCATCCTGGTGGCATCCCTCGCGGGCGGCACCGAGACCGAGGAACAGGTGCTCCGCTACGTGGGCCTCGCCCAGTGCAAGATGTGCCACCAGTCCGACACCTACGGCGACCAGTACAACATCTGGCGCAAGGGTCCCCACGCGCGGGCCTACGACACCCTGTCCGGCTTCAAGTCCCTGGCCAAGGCCGCCGAGCTGGGCATCGAGGATCCCCAGGCCGACGCCCGCTGCCTGCGCTGCCACGTCACGGCCTGGGAGGCGCCCGACTCCCTGAAGACGGCCGTCGTCCACGCCGACGGCGTCACCTGCGAGGCGTGCCACGGCCCCGGCAGCCTCTACTACCGCCCGGCCGTCAAGCGCGGCGTGTGCGAGGGGAAGATCGAGCCGCAGAGCGTGGGCCTGATCCTCTCCGACGAGGGCGTCTGCCGCCACTGCCACAACGAGGACAACCCCTTCCACGAGGCCTTCGACTACGAGAAGTACAAGGGGCGCATCTGCCATCCCCTCCCCAAGGACGAGGACTAGACGAGCGCGCCCAGGAAGCGGTGCGCCGGCAGGCAGCGCACGCCGTCCTGGACGAAGTCCCGGCCACTCTCGAGCACGACCTGGAACACCCAGGGGATCTTCAGCCTGTCCCGGAAATAGGTGAGGGCGGGGTCGATCCGCGCCTCCGAGAGCTTCGCCTCGACGGCGAACCAGGGACGGCCATCCATCGTGACCAGGAAGTCCACCTCGCGGCCCGACCGGTCCCGCAGGTAGTGGAGGGCGGTCCGGTATCCCTCGACGTCCTCCAGGTAGTGGACCAGCTTGAGCAGATGGAGGGCGATCAGGTTCTCGAAACGGGGGCCGTCCGCGGGCACCAGGCTTCCATCCCAGAGATAGGCCTTGGGCATCTTCCGGAGGCTGCGAACCTGCCGGCCGTCGAAGGGGCGGACGCGGAAGACGAAGTAGAGCCGCTCCAGGACCTCGACCCAGTGGGTGACCGCGCGATGACTGACCCCCAGGTCCTCGCGCAGGGCATTGAGGGAGAGGGGGGAAGCGACGCGCTCCGGCAGGAGATCGGCCAGGATCTGCATGGATGCGAGGTCGCGTACGCCCTCGAGATCGCGCACGTCCTCGCGGAAGAAGCGCTCGAGCCTCTCCTTCTGCCAGCGCCGCAGGCCCCGAGGCGACTGGGCCAGGAACGGCTCCGGGAAGCCGCCGAATCGGAGGAGCTCGTCGACGGTGCCGCGCGAGCCGCGGCCGGGAATGGGCAGCTCGCGGCCGGGCTCCAGCGGCGCGCTCTTCTCGTGAAGGGCTTCCCTGTAGGAGAAGGGGTGGAGCCGGTAGTGGTGGTAGCGGCCCTGCAGGGAGTCGCCGCCGCGGCGGTAGACGTCCATGCGGGCGCTTCCGGTGACGAGGAAGCGCAGGTGGTCGCGATGCTTGTCGTATTCCCCCTTCAGCCAGCCCTTCCAGCCGCGCCACTTGTGCAGTTCGTCGAGGACGACGAGGGCCCGTCCGCCCGGCCAGCGCGCCTGGCTGATTTCCCGGCGATCGTCCCGGTTGTCCCAGTTCAGGTAGATGCCCTCGTCGGCGGCCGCCAGGACGTGCTGCGCCAGCGTTGTCTTGCCCACCTGCCTTGGGCCGGCCAGGAACACCATCTTCTCCTCGAGGTCGGCCTCTATGGGGGCCTGCAGGTAACGTGTCGCGTCCATGGGCGGATTTTGCCACAAAGCAGAAAATGTCACAACTATTTTTGCTTTGGATTGGAGAAAGTCGCACCGGAGAATCTACGCGCCCTGCCCGTGCCCACGCGGCCCTGAGCCGTAAGCAACTTCAGTACAGCGCCTTGACGGCGGACCAGGTGGCGGCCCGCGCGGCCGTCGTGGTGCAGCCCTGGCCCAGGGCGCCGATCAGCACGCCGCACTCGTTGTTGGCCGGCAGGCAGGGCGACGTGTTGAAGAGCGTCAGGTCGCGACCTTCGAGGTCGCAGAAGAGCGGGTCGGCGCAGAGGTTGCCTGCCTGGTGCTGCTGGTCCGCGTAGGGCTCCAGCCAGTCGCCGCCCCCGTTGCCGTAGATGTCCGTGCACAGGAACTCGAAGGGCCAGTCGCGCAGGAAGGCCCAGACGGGATTATCGCCCTCGTTGAAGGCAATGATGCAGTTCTCGAGGGTGGCCACGGTGGGCTGGTAGCCGGTCAGGTGCGGCGCGTTGGTAATGGCTGAACCGATGGGGGCGGCGTTGCCGACGATGGTGCACCCCTGGGCGCGGGGATTCCAGTCGAGGCTGGTGAGGAACATGATGCCGCCGGCGTAGTCGCCGGCGACGTTGTCGA
>JAFGBK010000055.1 GCA_016933175.1 Candidatus Krumholzibacteriota bacterium
ATCGGACTGCTCATGCACCTGCTCTTCCGCCGCGGGGAGATGGCCCGGGCCCGCCGGGCCACGGCCGACGCGCCGGCGCCCCCCGCGCGGCCGCTGTGGCAGACGGCCCTCGTCTTCGCCGCCATGGTGGCCGTGCTGGTGCTGGCCAACTGGGGCCGGCCGGGGCCCGACGCCGGAGACGCCTGGCGGGCCGTCTACGCCGCGAAGTGGTGGCTCACCGCCGGGGCCGCCCTCGCCCTGGGCGCCATGCTGGCCGCCTGGATGGACTTTGGCTGGCGGCGGCTCGCCTGGGTCGCCCTCCCCACGGCCCTGCTCGCTCTGTTCGGACCCTGGCGGCCCCTGCTGCCCTTCGGGACCGGCATGGTGCTGCTGGCCGTCGCCCTGCAGCGCCGCGGCGGCGAGCCGGCCGCCTGGCTGGACGCCTCCTGGGGCTTCGCGCGTCAGATCCTGCCCCTGCTCCTGGGCGGCGTGCTGGTCGCCGGCCTGCTGCTGGGCCGTCCCGGCGCCGAGGGCCTGGTCCCCTCGCGCTGGATCGCCGCCGCCGTGGGCGGCAACGGACTGGGCGCCAATCTCTTCGCCTCCGTGGCGGGAGCCTTCATGTACTTCGCCACGCTGACGGAGGTGCCGATCTTGGAGGGCCTCGTCGGCGCCGGCATGGGCAAGGGACCCGCCCTGGCCCTGCTGCTGGCGGGGCCGGCCCTGTCCCTGCCCAACATGCTGGTCATCGCCAGCGTCATGGGCGCGCGCCGGACCGCCGCCTTCGTCGCCCTGGTCGTGGTGATGGCCACGATCGCCGGGCTGATCTACGGAACCCTCTTCTGACGGGAGACACCATGAAGACACTACAGGTGCTGGGGACCGGCTGTCCCAAGTGCGAGGCCCTCACCGACAATGTGCGCCGCGCCGTCGCGGAACTGGATGCCGACTGCACAATCGTCAAGATCAAGGACATCGCCGAGATCATGAAGTTCGGCGTGATGATGACGCCGGCCCTGGCCGTCGACGGCGAGGTCAAGGCCAGCGGCAAGGTGCTGTCCGTGGACGAGATCAAGGCGCTGCTGGCGTGACGCGCATTGTCGTCGCCGCGCTGCTGATCGCGCTGTCGCCGGCCGCCTCACGTGGCGCAGCCTCGACCTCGAGGCGGCGGCGAACGCCGCCCTGCGTGAGACCTTCGCCGTCGACGAGCTGGCGCTCATCGCCGAGCTGTACATCGGCGGCGAATTGCACGACTGGCAGAGGCTGGACAGCATCTGGGACTACAGCGTGGATCCCATCGACCTCGAGCGCTACGTGGCCAGCGCGATCGCCGCCAGCCTGTCCCTGCTCTCCACCCGGGAGGCCGCGATCGCAAGTGACACGATGACACCCGCTGCTAGTATGGGAGGAAGCCCATGAGTCCGCGCTGCCGTCTGCTGATCGGCGCCGTGGTGGTCCTGGCCGTGATCGCCGCATTCGTCGTGCACCTCGGCGAGCGGCAGCCAGCCGGAGAGGTCCGATCCGAGACCGCCGCCCCGCCCGTCGCGGCCACCTCGCCGCCCGACGAGGCCGGCGGCGCCGCGATCAGCGGAATCGATCCCGCGATCGCCGCGGAACCAGGTCGCGCCAAGCCCTTGCCCCGCCTGGTGGACCTGGGATCGGACCGCTGCATTCCCTGCAAGCAGATGGAGCCGATACTGGCGTCCCTCGCCGAGGACTACGCGGGTCGCCTGGATGTGGAGGTCATCGATGTGCGCAAGCAGCCGGCGGCGGCCCGTACCTGGCGCATCCGGGTCATCCCCACGCAGATCCTGATCGACGAGGCGGGCCGGGAGCTGGCCCGGCACGAGGGTTTCTGGGGGCGCGAGGACATCCTGGCCGCGTGGCGCGAGCTGGGTTACACCTTCGACGATCCGGGGAAGGCCGGGCGATGACCGACCTCTTCGGCCAGTTGACCAATGCGATCCAGGGTTCTGCGCCCCTGGCCATGGCGGCCGCCCTCGCCTGGGGCGTGCTGAGCGTCCTGCTGAGCCCCTGCCACCTGGCGAGCATCCCACTCATCGTGGGCTTCATCGGCGGACAGGGACCCGTCTCGATGCGTCGCGCCCTGCTGCTGGCCAGCCTCTTCGCAGGCGGCATCCTCGCGACCGTCGCGGCCATCGGGCTCGCGACCGCAGGCGCGGGGCGGCTTCTCGGCGATCTCGGGCCGCTGGGCGGCTGGGTGGTGGCGGCCGTTTTCCTGGTGGTGGGCCTGCACCTGCTGGACGTCCTGCCCCTGCCCGGCATCGGCCCGCGGGCGCCGCGCGGCTCGCGCCGCGGGCCGCTGGCCGCGCTACTCATCGGCCTGGCCTCCGGCGTCGCCCTGGGTCCCTGCACCTTCGCCTACATGGCACCGATGCTCGCCGTCACCTTCACCGTCGGCACGGAGGATCCCGCCTTCGGCGCACTCCTGCTGGCCCTGTTCGGCCTCGGCCACGCGGGCGTCATCGTGCTGGCGGGCACCTTCGCCGAGATCGTCCAGCACTACCTCAACTGGACCGAACGCTCGCGCGGTACGGTGATCGTGCGCCGCATCTGCGGCACCCTCGTCATCCTGGGCGGCCTCTACCTGATCGCCTTCGGCGTCTGATCGAAGATCGGGTTGGCATGGAATCAAGCGCCCGCAGATGACGCAGCCGTCAACCGCGTCGTCTCGCATCGCCGCGAGATGCTGAAGACCTACGCCCAGTAACCAAACCCCCGCGCCAGATCGACGCGGGGGCGCGTGCGCCAGGATCGGCCCGGGGACGGCACCGGGCCATCGCCGCGCGGCCTCAGGCGATGGTGACCGACTCATCCAGGTAGACGTCCTGGATGAGGTTGAGCAGCTTGACGCCCTCCTTCATCGGTCGCTGGAAGGCCTTG
Organism: Candidatus Krumholzibacteriota bacterium; assembly: GCA_016933175.1. Classification (GTDB taxonomy): domain Bacteria; phylum Krumholzibacteriota; class Krumholzibacteriia; order JACNKJ01; family JACNKJ01; genus JAFGBK01. Next base: position 2,881 of record JAFGBK010000055.1, read on the forward strand.
CGGCCGGAGATCAGCCCCATGCCGCCGGCCCGCTTGTTGATGACCGCCGTGCGCGCGGCCTCGGCGAAGTCGTCGTCCCCCGAGGCGCCCCCCGAGTTGATGAGGCCGATGCGCCCCATGTAGCAGTTGGCCACCTGGTAGCGCGTCAGGTCGATGGGGTGGTCGCTGCACAGCTTGTCGTACATGGCCGGATGGGTCTTGCCGAAGCCGATGGCCGCGAAGCCGCCGTTGTTCTCGGGCTGCTTCTGCTTGATGATGTCGGCCTCGATGGTGGCGCCCAGGTGGTTGGCCTGGCCCGTCAGGTCGGCCGCCACGTGGTAGTCCTGGCCCCCGCGCTTGAAGGCGTCGTTGCGCAGGTAGCACCACAGGATGGTGGCCATGCCCAGCTCGTGGGCGCGGGCGAAGGCCTCGCTCACCTCCTCGATCTGGCGCGCGGACTCCTCGGATCCGAAGTAGATGGTCGCGCCGACGGCGGCGGCGCCCATGTCCCAGGCCTGCTCGACGTCGGCGAAGAGGCGCTGGTCGTAGCGGTTGGGATAGGTCAGCAGCTCGTTGTGGTTGAACTTGACCACGAAGGGGATCTTGTGGGCGTAACGGCGCGACATGACGCCCAGCACGCCGAGGGTCGAGGCCACTGCGTTGCAGCCCCCCTCGATGGCCAGCTTCACGATGTTCTCGGGATCGAAGTAGGCGGGATTCGGCGCGAAGCTCGCCCCCGCCGTGTGCTCGATGCCCTGGTCCACCGGAAGCACGGACATGTAACCGGAGCCGGCCAGCCGGCCGTGGCTGAAGAGCCATGCCAGATTGCCCAGGACACGGTTGTTGCGGTCGCTGGCGGCGAAGATCCGATCCACGAAGTCCGGACCCGGCAGGTGGAGATGTTCGGCGGGGATGGTCGTGCAGCGGTGCCCGAGGAGGTCCGCCGCCTCATCGCCCAGGTAGTCCGCGATCGCGCGTGCCATTCCTGCTCCTTTCGCGCCCGGCGGGCGCCGTGGGGATGACGGGTTCCTACTTCGCCTGGCTCTGCTTGGAAACGGCCTCGGCCGCCCGCCGCGCCGCCTCCGGATCGCCCAGGTAGTAGTGCTTGCGGGAACGAAGTTCGGCGTCCAGCTCGTAGACCAGGGGGATGCCCGTGGGAATGTTGAGGTGGACGATCTCCTCGTCGCTGATCCCGTCGAGGTGCTTGATCAGGGCCCGCAGCGAGTTGCCGTGGGCGACGATCAGCGCTCGCCGGCCGGCGCGGATGTCCGGCGCGATCACCTCGTTCCAGTAGGGCAGGAACCGTGCGACGGTCTGCTTGAGCGCCTCGTGGCGCGGCAGCTCCTCCGGCCGGAGATCCGCGTAGCGCGGGTCCCGGCCGGGGTGGCGCTCGTCGTCGGCGGCCAGGGGCGGCGGCGGCGTGTCGTAGCTGCGCCGCCAGATCTGCACCTGCTCCTCGCCGTACTTGGCGGCCGTCTCGACCTTGTCGAGCCCCTGCAGGGCGCCGTAATGGCGCTCGTTGAGACGCCAGCTGCGGTGGACGGGAATCCACATGAGATCCATCTCGTCCAGGGCGACCCACAGGGTCCGGATGGCGCGCTTGAGCACGGAGACGTAGGCGACGTCGAAGACATAGCCCTCGGCCTTGAGGAGGCGGCCGGCCTCGTGCGCCTCCTGGATGCCCTTGGGCGAGAGGTCGACATCGGTCCAGCCGGTGAAGAGGTTCTCCTTGTTCCAGATGCTCTCGCCGTGCCGCAGGAGAACTAGCTTGTGCATGCCTCCCTCCCTCCTTTCCTGAGTTGATAGCCGTCCGGCCGCGCTTTGTCCAGGACTTGAACGGCTCAGGCGCTGAAGGAGCGCAGCCGCGCCAGCGCGGCCCGGCGGTCCCGGCGCGCCAGGAAGCGGTCGCGCTCCGGCCCCGCGGGGAAGTGGAGCGACAGATCCCGGAGGATATCCACGGCGCGGACGAGCTGCCGGCGGCCCTCGTCGCGCCGGCCCGCGGCCAGCGCGATCTCGGCCGCCTCCGCGTGGACGCGCCAGAGGTCCTCGGGACTGCCGATCCGCTCGGCGACAGCCCGGCCCCGCGCGAGGGCCTCCCGGGCGGCGTCCAGCTCGCCCAGCGCGCGCAGGCGGCGGGCCTCGAGGCGCCAGGCCAGGGGCAGGAACTGCGGCTTGCCGATGCGCTCGAACAGCGCGATGGCCGCGGCGATGCGATCGCCGTCCGCCTCGTGGTCGGGCGCCAGCTCCACGCGCAGGAGACGGCAGCGGGCCGCCTCGTCCTCGGACCGCGTCGCGATGAAGCGGGCCTCGGCCTCGTCCAGGGCCTTGAGGGCCTCGCCGGGCCGGTCCCGGTGCTGGTGTATCGCCGCGCGGCGAAGATGCAGGTAGCCGGCGACCTTGTCCGAGCCGGTCTCCTCGGCGATGGGCAGGGTCTCCTCGACCATGGCCTCGGCCTCGTCCAGATCGCCGAAGTCGATGAGTATCATCGCCATCACGTTGCGGGGGTAGAGAATGTCATGGAAGCTATCGTACTCGCGCGCCCAGGCGCGAAGCTCCTCCAGGATCGCGTGGAGTCGCTTGTACTCGCCCTGGTAGAAAACCGCGAGGGCCAGGTTCACGCGCAGGTTCGACGAACGGCTCCACTCGCCGCTCTCCTTGGCCGACTTGATCGCACTGCGAAGGTGCTCCTCCGCCTTGGCGAACACACCACCCTGTATCGCGGCCACGGCCAAGGCTGATAGTGCCCGTTGGACAAGGATGGGTGAGCCAGATTCCGCCGCTCTTCGGTAGGCTTCACTGAGGTATTCCTTGGCTTGATCTGCGTTACCTGACAAAGGAAGCGTCTCTCCTAAGAAGATGAGCATCTGGACTCTGAGGTTCTCATCCCCCTTCTCTCTCTCGACACCCTCGAGCGCGGAACGCGCGTAGGCCGCCGCATGGAAGTAGTCGAAATGCTCGGCGGCAATATTCCCCAGGGCCATGTCCAGTATCCAGAGACCCTCGCGCCCCGCCAGGTCCTTGCGGTGGCGCTCGGCCAGTTGTATGGCCTCTTCGGGACTGCCCCACTTCGCCACGGCCATCGCCTCGCGGGCCGCCAGCTTGATCTCCTCCACGCGGCCCGCGATGAGCGCGGACTTACGATCGCGCCACTGCCTCAGGAAGGCGAGCCCCTCCTCCACCTGACCGCTCTCGATGTACTGGTAAGTGAGGCGCCGGCCCAGTTCGTCGCCGGTCACGAGATCGAGGCGCTCCTCGACCTCCCAGAAGCGCCGCGCCGCCCCGGCGAGATCGTTGCCTCGGATCAGACCCAGCACGGCCAGGATGCCCATGGCGGCCGCGGACGATTCATCCGTGCCGTGCGAGGCCAGCAGGCGCGCCTGGCTCTCGGGGGACGCCTCGTCACCCAGTGCGAGCAGCTCCCGGTGGGGCACCTCGGCGAGCCAGTCCGCCTGGCCCGCGTCCAGGGCTGCACCCAGGAGGCGGAGCCGGTACTCCGCCTTCCCGGCTCCGCCCTGCCAGGCGTCGCGGAACCAGTCGTCCAGGGAATGGCCGTCGAGGACCGGCGGCGCCGGATCGCCGGGCCGCAAGGCCCCGGTGGACTCCAGGAACGTGCGGACTTCCGCGACCGGGCCGGCGAAGACGGCCCAGCCGTCGACCTCGCGCAGGCGCTGCGCGTCCAGCAGTGCGCGCAGTATTGCCCCCAGGCGGCGCGGCGAGCCGCCGCTCCAGTCGTGGAGCCGGGCCAGCTCCTCCTGGCCGGCGCCCACCGCGTCGCGGGTGGCCGAGCGCAGGGAGCGCGCGAGGGCCTCCCGCGTCGCCTCGAGGCGGTCGAGCCCGCCCGAGGCGCCCGCCGCCAGCGCGTCCTCGTCCAGGAAGAGCGCGCGCGGCGCCGGCGGCAGGCCGAACTCCTCGCGCAGCCCGTCCAGCCAGGCCATCATGCTGCCCGCGACTTCCTGGCCGGCCAGTGTGCGCTGGAAGGACTCGTCGAGGGCCGTCGCCAGGTCGCCGCGCGAACGGGTCAGGGGCTCGACGCGGGCGTTGCGGATGGCCGCCATGAGGTCCTCGCCCACCGCCTCGCCGTAGGGCGAGCGGCCGGCGAGGGCCTCGAAGGCCACGGCGGCGAAGGCGTGCAGGTCGTCCCGCCAGGAGAGGGGCGCGCCGTCCAGGCGCGACGGGGAGAGGTAGGCCGGGGTCCCTCCCGGAGCGACCTCGCCCAGGGGCGCGATGAGGCCCAGGTCCCCCAGCAGGAGGGGCTCCGTCTCCGGCGGCCGGCCCAGGAGGAGGTTAGCCGGCTTGAGGTCGCCGTGGCCCCAGCCCTCGTGGTGGAGCAGGTCGAGGGCGTCCGCCACGGGCGCGAGCATGTCGAGAAGTTCCGCGTCGCTCCCGCGCCAGGCGGCCAGGGTCTCGCCGGAGAGCAGGGGCAGCAGGAGCCAGGCGAGCCCGTCCTCGCCGACACCGTCGTCGATCACGGCCAGGAGGGCCGGATGGCGGAACCGCCGTCCCGCCAGGGCCTCGCGGAGGAGGGCCTCGTTGCTCCGCTCCGTCAGGGCGATCTTGAGGGCCGCGGGACGTCCCGCGGCGTCACGGGACGCGACGATGCGGGCCGTCGCTCCCTGGGCGATGGGAGCGAGGCAGGGAGGCGTGAAGCCCGGTGCGGACATGCGCGGCGTCCTCGCGGCGGGGAATCCCGAGGGAAACGATGCTGCGGCGGGGAGGTTAGGCAGCAAAAACGGGCCCCGTCAAGACGGGGCCCGCCGGAAGGAGGGGGCACGACAGAAAGGGGAAGCGAGACGAGAGATCCTAGGGGATCATTCCGCCAACATCACCGCCATCGAAGAGCGGCGTGTTGACGGACTGTGCCGGATTCACAACCGCCGAAGACTGGAAGAAGTTGAGACCGTACGCGCCGAGGAGGGTCGCCAGAAGGGTGATTGCCAGGATCTTCGTCATGTCTCCGCTCCTTTGTTCGTGTGCCGACCTCGTCTCAGCAGGCCTGGTTCCCGTGCCAGGCCGGACGGCGGGGACGCGCCCCGCTGGCGGCGCGCCGCGTCGCGCAAGATGCCAGATTTGTCCTATCGGATTTAAATGCAGCTATTTGCGAGGCGCGATTCTGCACGGAGGCGGGCCGGGGAATCGGTGCGGAAGCGGCCGTCCGGCCCGCGGTGATGGGCGCGCGGGCGGAAACCGGGGCTTCTGCCCCAGGCCCCCGCGGGCGACCGGGGCAGGATCGGGCAGGACCGGGTGGAAGCGAACGCGACGCTCAGGCCCGCGGCGCGGGTGATTTCACCCGCCCTGGGGGACAGGACCCAGCCCGCGCAGCGCCTGTTCCGCGCGAGGGTCCGCGGCGTATCGGCGCGCCCGGCGCTTCCAGCTTTCGGCTGACCCGGACTGGGCGCCGTGCTAGCCTGGAGCCTCCCGGGCGCGGTCCCCGGCAGGGAGGAGGCCGATCATGGACGCTGCGATCCCGGACCGATTGCTGAAACTCGCGCGCTGGACCCTCGAGACCTGGTCACGGGACGAGGACTGGCGCCGGGGCGGCCCGGCCCTGACCGCCGACGAGGACCGGCCCGTGGACGGGCTCTTCGTCACCCTGACGCGGGCCGACGGGAGCCTGCGGGGCTGCATCGGCACTCTCGCGGCCCAGCCCTCCCTCGACCGGGCGCTGCGGGAAACCGCCGTCAGCGCGGCCGGCGCCGATCCCCGCTTCCCGCCCGTGAAGGGCGAAGAGCTGGCCGGCCTGCGCATCGCGGTGAGCATCCTGAGTCCGATGGAGCCGCTGGCGGAACCCGGAAGCGTGGAGATCGGCCGGGACGGACTCGTCATCGAGCGGGGCGGCCGGCGCGGCCTGTTCCTGCCGGAGGTCCCCGTGGAGGCCGGCTGGGATCGCGAGCGGTACCTGGAGGAACTCTGCCGCAAGGCCTTCCTGCCCCCGGGCGCCTGGCGCGATCCGGCCAGCCGCCTCTACCGCTTCACGACCCATCAGTTCAGCGAGGCGGGCGGTCCGGCGGAGGCGTGAGCCCCGAGCGAGCACCCGGCAACGGCTGGCCGAGGATGGGCGCGTAGCGAAGCGCCCGCTGGATCCGCCGCCGCAACCGGTCGGCCCGGGCGGCGAGCGCCGGATCGGCCGCCAGCTCGGCGGCGGGCAGGGCGTCGAGCATGGCCAGGGCCGTGTCGTAGCGCTCCAGGTTCATGCCGGTGAGCTCCGCGCGGGTCACCAGAAGGTCCAGACGCGTCGCGTCGCCCGCCAGCTCCTCCTCGAGGCGTTGGATCTGGCTCTCCGTGCGCTCCTCCCAGTCGCTGACCTGGAGGCCCAGCACCTGCTGGAGAGTGTTGAGAGCCTCCTGGAGGCCTGGGTCCAGGACCAGGGCTCGCTCCAGGCAGGGCTTGGCGAGGAAGGGTCGGTTCACGCGCTGGTAGAAAGCCGCCAGGTTCCCGAAGGCGTGCCCCAGGGTCGGATCCAGGCTGCCGGCCCGCCACAGGCACTCCTCGATCCGATCCAGGTCATCCTCGCTGCGGGCCGTCTGCAGGTAGGCGTTCCCGAGGTTCTGCCAGGCCACCGCCGAGTCCATGTTCGCCCGCAGCGCCTGCTGGTTGTAGAGGATCACCTTCTCCCAGTCCGCCTGGCTGGCCCAGTAGTTGGCCAGGGTGATCCAGTCCTCGTGGAAGTCCACCGCCCGGACGAGGGGCAGGCGCACGATCGCCGTCGCGGCGACGAGGACGAGGACCGGCACGGGCAGCAGGCGCCAGCGGCGCGCGGCCAGCAGCCGGCCCAGCGTGGCCAGGCCGTAGCCCGCGAAGGGCAGCAGCCAGACGAGCAGGGGCATCCGGTAGCGGCTCGTGATGAAGAAGAGGACCACGCTCGCGCCCACCACCAGGAGGCACCAGCCGGCCAGACGCGTGGCGCGGCTCCGCCGCAGGCCGAAGACCAGCCCCACCGCCGCCAGGGGCAGCACGAGCCAGTACCAGACCAGGGGGCCGCGCAGGACGGGAGCGAAGTACTCCCGGAAGAAGTAGATGTTGAAGTGATTGGGGATCTCGTAGTGATTGAGCAGCAGCCCCGTCTTGCGCAGGAGCTTGCCCGCCGCCTCGCCCGGCCGGGTCGTGAAGAACCGCCAGGCGCGGCCCGTCCAGAAACGGCTCACGGCCGAGGGCTTCAGCGGACGCCCCGCGGCCTGCTCGGCGAAGCGATGGCTGGCGTGCTGCAGGTCGTACTGCATGCTCGCCGGTACGAGGAAGCCGCCCGTCGCGCTGGGATTGTTGCCGATGAAGAAGTTGATGCCGCCATTGCTGCTGATGAGCACCCAGTCGTCGCCCACGATGCGGTTGCGCAGCGTGAAGGGCATGATGACCACCAGGAAGCCCGCGGCCAGCAGCGCGCCGCGCCGCCACGGCCAGGCCGCGGGCCGGCCCAGGGGGCGCAGGAATCCGATGGCCACCAGGAGCACGGGGGCCAGCAGGAGCAGGTTGGGCTTGCCCAGGGCCGCGAGCCCCACCAGGGCCCCGACGCCGAAGGCATGGCGCCCGGCCAGCTCCGGGCGGGCGAGGATCCACGCCGCCATGGACAGGAAGAAGAGCGACAGGGTGATCTCCAGCAGCTCGCCGGCGTAGAACAGGAAGGGCGCGTAGAGCAGCGCCAGGGCGGCCGTGGCCAGGGCCGCCCAGCGCCCGAAGAGCCGATGGGCCGCCAGCGCCAGGAACCCGACGGTCAGGGCCGAGAGCAGGGCCTGCACGACGCGGACCCACCAGAGCCCCGCCTCGCCTCCGGGGCCCATGACCAGGGCCAGGAAGTAGGGATAGAGCGGCGCACTGTGGAAGCTGACGCCGCTGCCCCATAAGTCGCCGTTCAGGATGCCGTGGGCGCGCGACACGTAGAGGATGGAATCGCGGTGCGGCGCGTCGAAGAGCGCCTGGCCGCGCAGGGGAAGCAGATAGGCGACGCGCAGCGCCGCCGCGGCGGCGCTGGCGACGGCGAAGAGCAGCCGGCGGAAGCGCCGGTTCTCCGGCGCGTCCGGCGCATAGGCCTCGCCGTCCGGCGCGGGACCCGCGGGGATGACGTCGTCCGGTCGCTTTTCTCGCTGGCGGCGCCTGGCCATCTGTAACACCTCCGGATCGTGCCCGAATAACTTAGCGGGTCGCCCCTGGTGTCTCAAGCCCCGCGGCGACCCCTGTCTGGCGCCACGGCGCCCCAGGCGGCCTCATGTGAAAGGGTTTGCGCCCGCCCGGAGCCGCCGCTACCATGTTCCGGACGAGTTCTCCAAGAACCGCGCCGCGCGCCCGCCGCGGCCGCCGGTCCCTTCCCGAAAGGAAGCGCAGTGCTCAAGAAAGTCCTCATCCCCCTCGGCCTGGTCGTGATCGTCGCCATCTTCGTCGTCGTCAACCTCCAGCACCGCGAAAAGGCCACCGACGTCCGCACGGAGCCGGTCTCCCGCCTCGATCTCATCGAGCTGGCCAGCGCCTCGGGCAAGGTGCAGCCGAAGATCTCCGTGGACATCAGCGCCGACGTGACGGGCAAGATCGTGGCCGTCCACGCCGAGGAGGGCGACGTCGTGAAGAGCGGTCAGCTCCTGCTCGAGATCGACCCGACCCAGTTCCGCGAGACCGTGCGCAGCCAGGAGGCCCAGTACCAGTCGTCACTGGCCGCCCTGCGCGAGGCCGAGGCCCGCCTCGAGCAGCAGGCGAGCGAGTGGGAGCGGGCCCAGGGTCTCTTCGCGGGCCAGGGCATCAGCACGCGGGATTACGAGTCGGCGCGCACATCGTACAAGCTGGCCGAGGCCCAGCTCGTCTCGGCCCAGCGCCGGGTGGACCAGAGCGCGGCCCTCCTCGAGCAGGGCCGCGACAATCTGGCCAAGACCTCGATCCGCGCGCCGATGGACGGCGTCGTGGTCCGCCGCGAGGCCGACGTGGGCGAGATCGCCATCCAGAGCAGCCTCAGCATCCAGGTGCTCATGGTCATCGCCGACCTCTCGGTGATGGAGGTGGAGGTCGACGTCGACGAGACCGAGATCCCGCGCGTGGACATCGGCCAGGCGGCGAGCGTCGAGATCGACGCCTATCCGGACTCCACCTTCCACGGCCGGGTGACGGAGATCGCCAACAGCCCGCGCCAGGCCAGCACCGACCGGGGCGTGGACTTCAAGGTGGTCATCACCCTGGACCGCGGCTACACGGGCCTGCGCCCCGGGCTCTCGGCCACCGCCGAGATCACGACCGCCCGGCGCGACAGCGCCCTGGCCATCCCCATCCAGGCCCTGACCATGCGCACCACCAAGACCCTGGAGTCCGAGCAGAGTCGCCTCCGGCGCCGCCTCGGCGACGCGGCGCCGGCAGACTTCGCCTTCACAGAGGACCAGAAGGAGGTCGAGGGCGTTCTCGTGGTCGCCGACGACCGCGCCCTCTTTGTCCCCGTGGCGACGGGCATCACCGGCGAGAAGCACTTCGAGGTGCTCAGCGGCCTGACCGGCGACGAGATCATCGTCACCGGGCCCATGCGCACGGTGCGCACCCTCACGCACGGCGAGCGCGTCAAGATCGAGCGCGGCAAGCAGGAGGACCGGGAGGAAGACGAGGAGCAGAGCTCAGGCGCCGGCGTCAGCGTGGACGTGGACTAGCCATGCCGCTTATGGAGGGCATCCGCCTCGCGCTGTCCGCCATCTGGGCGCACAAGCTGCGATCCTTCCTGGTGATGCTGGGCAACGTCATCGCCGTGGCCAGCATCATCGCCGTCGTGTCCATCGTCGACGGCATGAACACCTACATGCACGAGAAGGTCTTCGAGCGTGGCAGCGGCGTCGTGAACCTGCAGCGCCTCGACGAGATGCAGATCCTGACCGACATCGACGCCTTCATGAAGACCATCTACAACCCGCCGCTGACCCTCGCGGACCGCGAGTACCTGCTGGACCGCCTGCCCTCGGCATCCTTCATCGGCGCCAGCCGCCGCACGCGGGATCAGGTGCGCCGTGGCGACGAGCGTCTCCAGAGCGTGCCCGTCCGCGGCTACACCTCCGAGTATCCCTTCCTGGAAAAAGCCGACCTGTCCGCCGGCCGCCACTTCACCGAACTGGAGGTGCAGCGCAGCCGGCCCGTGGCTGTCATCGGCCACCACGTCGCCGAGGTACTCTTCCCCGGCGTCGATCCCCTCGGCCGCAAGATCAAGGTAGCCGACCGCCCCTACCAGGTCATCGGCGTGGCCGCCGAAAAGGGGCGGCTCCTCGGCGAGGACCAGGACACCTTCGTGACCATCCCCATCAGCAGCTTCCAGAAGACCTACGGCCACCACGGGCGCGGGCGCTCGCTGACCATCACCATCAAGGCGCGCTCCCTGGACGCCGTGCCGGAGCTGATGGAGGAGATCCGCACGGCCATGCGCCTGCGCCACCACCTGCGGCCCGGCGAGGACGACGACTTCGCCATCACCTCCAGCGAGACCATGCTGGGGCTCTGGGACAAGATCAAGAACATCCTCCTCTCCGTGCTGATGATGGTCGTCGGCATCAGCGCCGTGGTGGCGGGCATCGTTATCATGAACATCATGCTGGTGAGCGTGCAGGAGCGGACGCGGGAAATCGGCATCCGCAAGGCCATCGGCGCCCGCTACGGAGACGTGCTCCGCCAGTTCCTCACCGAGGCCCTGACCCTGTCCATGACGGGCGGCATCCTCGGCATCCTCCTCGGCTACGGCGCGGCCGCCCTCATCGCCCACTTGAGCCCCCTGCCCTATGCCGCCAAGGTGTGGTCCATCCTGCTCGGCCTGGCCCTGACGGTGGCCGTCGGCGGCATCTTCGGCATCGTCCCGGCGCGCCGGGCGGCGCGCCTCGATCCCGTGGAGGCGCTGCACTATGAATGAGACGCGGCGGCGCCGAGCCCTCCTGGCGAGCCTGGGCGAGAACCTGCGCATGGCGCGCCACAGCCTCAAGGCCCACCGGGCGCGCTCCTGGCTGGTGATCCTGGGCGTCGCCCTCGGCGTCACCACCCTCATGACCATGGTCTCCATCATGCAGGGCCTCACCGGGCGCCTGGAATCGGAGATCATGTCCACGGAGACCACGCAGATCTACGTCACCCGCTACGACCCCTTCGAGGACGAGGACCGCGCGAGCGTCCGGCGCCGCGCGGAGCTGACCCTGGACGACGGCGAGGCCATCGCCGCCGAGTGCCCCGCGGTGCGCTACGTGGACGTCCTGAGCCAGTTCGGCACGGTGGCGCGCTACGGCCCCGAGCGGGCCAGCCTGATGTCGATCAACGGGGCCACACTCCACTACCAGGAGGTCAACGCCGACTTCGTCGAGGAGGGCCGCTTCTTCAACTCCGTGGAGTTCACCGGCGCCAGGGACGTCTGCGTCATCGGCCGCCAGCCCGCAGACAACCTCTTCGGCGGCCTGGATCCCATCGGCCGCAAGATCCGCGTCAACGAGCAGCAGGAGCTGACCGTCGTCGGCATCCTCCAGAAGCGGGAGAGCATCTTCGGCAGCCTGGGGACCAACTACCTGGTCATGCCCCTGACGACCTACCAGAAGCACTTCCCCTGGGCCATGGAGACCGCCATCATCGCCGTGCCGGAGGGCAACGAGCGGCTGGCGCCGGCCCGCGAGGAAGTGGAAGCCCTGCTGCGCATCCGCCACAAGCTGGGGCCCGGCGACGAGAACGACTTCCACGTCAGCACCCAGGACATGATGGTCGAGTTCACGCGCGAGCTCACCGGGCCCCTGACCCTGATCGGCGTGGTCCTGGCCTCCATCGGCCTCATGGTCGGCGGCATCGGTGTGATCACCATCATGCTGGTCAGCGTGCAGGAGCGGACGCGCGAGGTGGGCATCCGCATGGCCGTCGGCGGCACGCGGCGGGACATCCTCCAGCTCTTCCTCGTGGAGGCGGCCACGCTGACGGGCCTGGGCGGCGCGCTGGGCGTCGTGGCCGGCCTGGGCATCGCGCAGATCGTCCACCTCGCCTTCCACGTGCCGGCCGCCGTGCCCCTGTTCTACATCCTCGGCGCGGTCCTGGTCTCGGCGGGCACCGGCATCTTCTTCGGCCTCTACCCGGCCGTGAAGGCCAGCCGCCTCGATCCCATCCAGTCGCTCAGCTACGAGTAGGCCATGACCCTGCGCACCCGCCAGATCTTCGACTTCTATTGGCCCCTCATGCTCACCAGCCAGATGATGACCCTGGCGGCGCCCATCATCAACCTGGGCCTGGGCCGCAGCGCGCAGCCGGCCGTGCAACTCGCGGCCTACGCCGTGGGCTTCGGCCTGCTGGTCCTCCTCAACTCGCCGCTGTTCCCCCTGGTGCAGACCGTGGCCGTCATGGCGACGGGGCCGGCGAGCCGGCGCGACCTCTGGCGCCGCGGCCTGACAATGGGCAGCGCCATCTGCGCGTTCGAACTCCTGCTAGCCCTCTCGCCCGGGGGCGACGAGCTCATCGCACGCCTGATGGGCTCCACGCCGGCCGTGTCGGACCTGGCGCAGAAGGTGATCCTGGTGCAGAGCCCCATCCCCCTGCTGCTGCCCATCCGCTCGTTCTACTACGCGCTGTTCATGCGTCACCGCAACACGCGGATCATCACCCAGTCCACGGCCACGCGACTCGCCCTGCTCAGCGCCATCATCTTCGGCGCCCTCGGCTTCGGCCACCTGCCCGGCGCGGTTCTCGGCGCTTCGAGCCTGACCCTCGGCATCCTCACGGAGACCCTCTACGTGAGCTGGCGCGGGCGGCGCCTGCTGCGCCACCGCGCGCCCGGCATCGACGAGCTGCACCTGGACGGACCCGTGAGCTGGCGCGCCCTCGCCGGCTTCATCACTCCGCTGATGATCAGCACGATCACCTGGTCGGCCATGCGACCGGTGGTCAACGCCGTCATCGGCCGCGGCGCCGATCCGGATCTGGCCCAGGCCGGTTTCGGCTTCGTCTTCCCCCTTCTGGTCCTCTTCGCCTCGCCCCTGTGGTCCTTCCAGGGCACGGCGGTGGTCCTGGTCAAGGAGAAAGGCGACCTGCCCGTCCTCTTCCGCTTCGGCGCCGCCACCATGGCGATCTTCGCGGCGGCCATCGCCTGCTTCGCGTGGACGCCGCTCCGGAGCCTCATCGTCCACGGCGCCTACTCGCTCACGCCCGAACTGGCGTCCTACGTGGTGCCGGGTCTGATGCTGATTCCCCTGCACCCGTTCGTCCTGGGCACGCGCTCCATCACCCAGGGCTTCCTGATGGGACAGCGCCGCACGCGCGTCATCGGCTGGGCCAGTGTCCTGCGCCTCGCCCTCGTGGCCGCCGTCGGCTTCCATGTGATCCGCGCGTTCCCCGGCGTCAACGGCGCGTTTCTGGGCACCCTGCTGCTGATCGCCGGCGATTCGGCGGAGACGGCCATCGAGCTGGCCGCCCTGGGCCGGGTCTGGCGCCGCATGGCGCCGGCCCTGGCGCCCGCGCGGAGCGCCGCGACGCTGCTGCTCGTCCTGCTGGTGCCGCTGCTGTCCTGCTCGCGGGCCACCGAGGACATGGTTCCGCTGCCCGGCGGTAGCTTCAAGATGGGCGACAGTTTCACCGAGGGCGGCTTGACCGAACGGCCCGTGCACGAGGTGCAGCTCTCGCCATTCCTCCTGGCCCGGCACGAGGTCACCGTGGACCAGTTCCGCGCCTTCATGGAGGACACGGGCGGGCTGACCACCGCCGAGACCGCGCGGGCGGCGGGGGGCGCCGCCGACAGCGCCCCTTGCTGGTTTCGGCCGGGCTTCCCCCAGACCGGCGGCCATCCCGTCGTCTGCGTGAGCTGGCACGACGCCGTGGCCTACTGCAACTGGCGCAGCCGGCGCGAGGGACGACGTCCCTGCTACCGCGAGAAAAACGGCCGCGTCCTTTGCGACTTCACCGCCGGCGGCTACCGCCTGCCAACGGAGGCGGAGTGGGAATTCGCCGCCAGCGCCGGCGGGCAGCGGCGGCGCCATCCCTGGGGCGATGGTCCGCCCGTCGTCGGCGGCGCGCCGGCGGCCAACCTGGCCGACTCATCGGCGCAGCGCGTCGGCGCCGCCCCGGCCCACTGGTTCGGCTACGACGACGGCGCCGCCTGGACGGCGTCGGTCGGCAGCTACGCGGCGAACGCCCTGGGCATCCACGGCCTGGGCGGCAACGTCCGCGAATGGTGCTGGGACTTGCTGGACGGAAGCGGCTACGAGTCCGGGCCGGCGGTGGATCCCACGGGCGCGCCCAAGGGTCCCTGGCGCGCCTGCCGCGGCGGAAGCTGGGCCGGCCCGCCCGACGAGGCCCGCGTCGCCGCCCGCGGCGGCCTGCCGCCGGACAGCACCTCGCTCCGCGTCGGCTTCCGCCTGGCGCGCTCCGTCCGCTAGGCCGCTGACGGCGACTTCCCGCGCCCGCGTGCGTCGCCGGCTCTGAGCATGTGCCCAAAAGGTGAGTTAACATGCTGAAATAGAATCGATTATAAACTTGACATCACCTTCGCAATGTTCTATAAAGGGGAAAACGCACGTGATTTTGTTTGTCCTGCGACACGACGAGACACCCCCTTGGCTGGCGATGCATGGTTTCACAACGGTCCGGAGCAGGTAATCACCCGTTCATCCTTTATCTCTGCTCCCTGCCCCCATCTCGCAACCGAACCTCTCACGGAACACCATCATCTCGGACCTGGTCAGCCTGACAGCATGCGATCCGATGGGAGAAAGGGGCGGCGAGCAGGACCCGACACGCGGGCGGTCGGCGAGTGGATTCGATCAGCCCGTGTGTTCCCCGTTTCACGAAAGGAGACGCTCAGTGGCCAAGAAAGTGTGGATCTTCTGCGGTTCCGATGAGCCGACCAAGGCCTTTCCTCCGTTCATGCTGGCATCGGGCGCAATCGCGATGGACATGGAAGTCAACATCTTCTTCACCATGCAGGGTTTGAACATCGTCCGCAAAGGTGGCGCGGAGAAGATCCACCTCCCGGGCGCCCCCAAGACGCTGCCCGAGTTCATCGACATCGCACGGGAAGGCGGCGCCAACCTGATCGCCTGTTCGGCGGCTTTTCCCATTGCTGGAATCAAGGAGGAGGATCTGATCGACGGAGTCGAATGCGGAGGCGTTGCGACCTTCGTCATCGGCGCCGAGGAAGCGGACATTCTGCTCACCTTCTCCTAGGCTCCCGAGTTCGTTCTCTCCCACTGGAAAGGAAGGAGTGACATCATGGCTGATTTCGAGCCGGACAAGATTGAAGTGGCGAAAGTGGTGGATGCGCGCGGGAGCGCCTGCCCCGGTCCCCTGCTCGAGGCGAAGAAGGCTATCGGGACCGTGTCGGTCGGGCAAACCATCGAAGTGCTTTCGGGCGACCCGTCGACCAAGAACGACATTCCGAAGTGGGCGTCGAAAGTCGGACACGAGTTCCTCGGCGCGGCTCAGGCTGAAGGTTACGACCGGCTTTTCATCACCAGGAAGAAGTAAGAACCAAGTCGGCAAGGAAGACTTCGTCATGGCAAACGAGACGCATGATAAGCACAGGATACTGGTCCTGGCGACGGAGACGTGCGCGTATCCCGGCGCCGACAACGTGGGACAGATCCATGCCGAGTACCCGGCGAACGCATACATCCTGCGTGTCCCCGCCCCCGTGATCTTCCCCGAGAAATTCTATCTCGACTGCTTCGACAAGGGCATCTCGGGCATCATCGTGATGAGCTGTGGCCACGAGTGCCCCTACCCGAAAGCCTACGATCGACTGGCGAAACGGATCTCGGAGGTCCACGGGCTGATGAAGGAGCGCAACCTGTCCCCGGACCGGTTGCGGCTGTGCGCCATCTGCACGGTATGCTCCAAGTCGTTCCTGAAGGAGATCCGACGGATGAACGAGGTTCTGGCTGCATCCGCGTGAAGTGGAACCCACGAAGAGGGAAGGCGCTGGACTGATGAGCAACAGGAAACTTTCGGTCGACGCGCTCGTCATCGGTGGCGGCATCGCCGGCCTGCAGGCGGCAATCGACCTGGGAGACCAGGGCTACCAGGTTCTCATCGTGGAGAAGGCGCCGAGCATCGGCGGCAAGATGATCAGCCTGAGCAAGGTGTTCCCGACGCTGGACTGCTCGAGCTGCATCTGCACGCCGCGCATGGCCGCCGCTTCGCACCACAAGAACATCTCCATCATGACCTACGCCGAAGTCGAGGCGACGACCCGCACGCACGACGGCTTCGAGGCGACCGTTCTGCAGAAGCCGCGTTACGTGATGGAGGACGACTGCACGGGCTGCCGGCTCTGCGAGTTCGCCTGCCCCGTCGAGTTGCCGCACGAGTTCGAAGGCGGGCTCGGCGCGCGCAAAGCGGTCTACGTCCCCTTCAACAATGCGATCCCCCAGATCGCCCTGGTGGACCTCGAGAACTGCATCCTCTGCGGACGTTGCGAGAAGGTCTGCCCGACAAAGGCGATCAACTTCCTCCAGGAGCCGGAGCGGGTCACGGTCGAGGCGGGAGCGGTCATTCTGGCCACGGGCTACACCCTCTCCGACATGAGCGCGAAGGAGCAGTACGGCGGCGGGCGCCTGAAGAACGTTCTCGATGGATTGCAGGTCGAGCGACTCCTGGCGCCGCATGGCCCGTACGGACGAGTCCTCCGGCCCGGGGACGGGAAGATCCCCGACTCGGTCGCCTACGTCCAGTGCGCGGGCTCCCGGGACAGGAGCCTGGGCGTTCCCTACTGCTCCCGCGTCTGCTGCATGTACGCCATCAAGCAGGCCATGCTGCTGTCCGGGTCCCTGCCGCTGGTGGATATCACGATCTACTACATGGATATCCGCGCGTTCGGAAAGGGCTTCGAGCAGTTCTATCAGAACGCCAAGGCGATGGGCATCGAGTTCGTGAAGGCCAAGGTGGCCAAGATCACCGAGGACGACCAGCAGAATCCCGTCCTGCGCATCGAGGTAATGGAAGAGGACGGCCGGGTTGAGGAGCGAACGCACGACATGGTGGTTCTCTCCCCGGCGGTCCTGCCCGGCTGGGATCCGTCCCGCGCGGTCCTCGTCGACACGGATGACGAGGACGGATTCGTTCACTGCGTCCAGCCGAAGCTGGCTCCGGGATACACGAGCCAGGCGGGTATCTTCGTCGCCGGCAACGCGGCGGGACCCAAGGACATCCCGGACTCGATCGTGGAGGCCGGCGCCGCTGCCGCCGAGGCGTCCGCCTACCTGCGCGGCATTGGCAGGAGGGGCTACGAACCGGAACCGGCAAGCGGCGACCGCAGCGCCCTGGTGGGCGAAGTCACGTGAACAGAACGAGGGGCAAATGAGTCGGAAAGGATCCGGAGAACTCCGTTCCGGGGGGAGCGGAGGAAACGGCGGCCCGCGCGTCGGTGTCTACATTTGTCATTGCGGCGGGAACATCTCGGACGTGGTGGCCGTGGAGCACGTGGTCGAGGCGGTGCGGAAGCTGCCCTGCGTGGTGATCGCCCGGCGCCACATGTTCATGTGTTCCGATCCCGGTCAGAATCTCGTTCTCGAGGATGTCGTCAACGAGAAGCTCGATCGCGTGGTCGTCGCCGCCTGCTCCCCCACCCTGCACGAGCTGACCTTTCGCGATACCCTGAGGCGGGCAGGCCTGAATCCCTATCTCTACGAGCACGCTAACATCCGCGAGCAAGTCAGCTGGGCGAGCAAATCGGACCCCGAGGGAGCCACGGACAAGGCGATCAGGCTGGTGGCGGCGGCCGTGGCGAAGGCCTGCCGGCTCAGGCCGCTCGAGCCGCTCCGCGTCGGCGCGAGCCGTCGCGTGGCCGTCATCGGCGGCGGAATCGCCGGCCTGCGCAGCGCGCTCGACCTCGCGAGCCAGGGCCTCGCGGTTGCCCTCCTGGAACGATCCCCCTTCTTCGGCGGGCGGGCCGCCCAGCTCGACCAGGTCTTTCCGACCAGCGACCGGGCATCCGACCTGCTGGCTGAGCTCATGGCCAAGGCCAGCGTCGACCCGAACATCAGCCTCTACACGGGCGCCGAAGTCGCCTCCACCTCGGGCTACATCGGCAACTTCCACATGAAGGTCACCCTGCACCCCAGGGGCGTGCGGGAAGGCATCACGCCCGACCAGGCAAGAGCCGCGATCGAAGCTTGTCCCGAAACCGCGGCCAGCGAGTTCGACTACGGGCTGGCCAGGCGGAAAGCGATCTACCAGCCCTGTCCCGACTGCCATCCCCCCCTACCCGCCATCGACTGGGAGACCTGCACGCGCTGCGGCAAATGCGCCGAAGCAGCCGGGGAGGGCGCCATCGCGCTCGAGGCGCCAGCCCGCGAGATCGACCTGGATGTGGGCGCAATCGTTCTCGCGACGGGCTTCGACCCCTACGAACCACGCACGGGGGAATACGGCTACGGGGAACACGGCGTCGTCACCCTGCCCCAGTTCATCCGGATGCTGAACGAGCGCGGTCCGACCGCGGGCAGGCTGACGGTGGACGGCCGGCCGGTGCGGAACATCGCCTTCATTCACTGCGTGGGCAGCCGGCAGGTCGACGGCATCCACGCGCCCGGCCCGGACGGCAAGGTGAACGACTACTGCTCCCGCGTTTGCTGCACGGCCACGCTCCAGGCGGCCAAGGAGGTGCGCGATCGTTTCCCGGACGTGAACGTCTTCGACTTCTACCAGGACATCCGAACCTACGGCCGCGGCCACGAGACGTACTACGAGGACACTTCGAAGCAAGGGGTTCTCTTCTTCCGCTGGACGGCGGACGCGCCGCCGGTGGTCGAGGCGGCGACTGGCGACCCGGACGCCGCCCTGGTCGTCAAGGTGAAGGACACACTGACCTGGGGGGAGGAGGTCGAGGTCCCCGCCGATCTGGTCGTCCTGTCCACGGGGATCATGCCCCGCGATATCGGCAGCCTGGTGGAGATGCTCAAGCTGCCCCGGGGCGCGGATCGCTTCCTGCAGGAAGTGCACCCCAAGCTGCGGCCCGTGGAACTCGCGGTGGGCGGAGTCTTCCTGGCGGGCACCTGCCAGGGCCCGATGGACATCACCGAAAGCGCGGCGGCGGCTTCGGCGGCCGCGGTGAAGGCCTCGGCGCTTCTGGCCAAAGGCCACATCGAGCTGGATCCCTTCGTCGCCGGCGTGGACGAGGCGCTGTGCACGGGCGGCGTGGGCTGCAATTCCGTCTGCGTCGAGGAATGCGGCGCCCAGCACGCCATCTCGCTGGTCGAGCGCCGGGAAGGCGGCGAGACGCGGCTGGTTGCCGAGGTGAACCGGGCGGTCTGCGGCGGCTGCGGGATGTGCGTCGCCGTTTGCCCGTCAAGAGCCATCCAGGTGGAGGGTTGGCGCCTGGATCAGTTCGAGTCGATGGTGGATGCCCTACTAACAGTCGAAGGGTAATAGAATGGAAGGAACGAACGGCAAGGAGACCGCGCTGAAGGGAGAAGCCGCGAAGCCGACCAGCCAGTCGCTCCGCGAACGCCTCGGCGGCGCGCCGAAGGAAGTCCTCGAGAGGCACCGGCAACGGCAGGAACCTGGCCGGAAGATCGCCAAGGCCCTGCGGGAAGGCCCGCTGACGGTCCCGGAACTCGCACGGGCCACCGGCGTCCCCGAACACCAGGTGTTGTGGCACATCATGAGCATGAAGAAGTACGGCAAGGTGCTGGAGGGGGAAGAGAAGGACAGCTACCTGCAGTACGCACTGAAGGAGAAGGATTCATGAGCGTTCGGGTGAATCCCGACCTGCGCGAAGAGCTGATGGGATTCGGTGGCGATGATGTCAGCGCCTGCATGAACTGCGGCAACTGCACCGCCATCTGCCCGCTTTCCAAGGACTCCACCGTCTTCCCCCGGAAGGCGATCCGCTACATGCAGCTCGGAATGAAGGACCATCTCTTCCGCTCTCCCGAGCCGTGGCTCTGCTACTACTGCGGCGAGTGCTCGGATACCTGCCCCCGCGACGCGAACCCGGGCGAGACCATGATGGCGGCGCGGCGTTACCTCACGTCCCTGTACGACTGGACCGGCCTATCCAAGCGCCTGTACCTCTCGGCGGCCTGGGAGCTGGGGCTGCTGCTCTTCGTCGCCCTCATCGTGGGCGCCCTCTTCCTCTTCCTGCATGGGCCGCTGGTGAGAGACCACGTGGAGCTCACCACCTTCGCGCCGACCGCCTGGGTCGAGCTGGGCGACTGGATCCTCGCCGCGATGCTGAGCTTCTTCCTCCTGACAAACGCCTACCGGATGTCCCGCGCGATCCTGGGCGGCGAGAAGGTGCCGCTCTCCCTCGGCCTCCGCGAGTTCAAGACGCTCCTGATCCACGGCGTGACCCAGAAGCGGTGGCAGGAGTGCGAGTCGCCCACGCGCTGGCTCAAGCACCTGCTGCTCGTCACAGCCTACGCGACGATGCTCCTGATGGTGGTGGTCTTCCTGCGGTGGTTCCAGACGGACGAGATCCGCTCCATCTGGCATCCGACCCGGCTTCTCGGCTACTACGCGACGGCCATCCTGCTCTACGTGACCGCCGACGCGATGATCAGCCGCCTGCGGAAACGGGAGCAGATCCACAAGCACTCGGATCTCACGGACTGGATGTTCCTGATCCTCCTCTTCCTGACGACGCTGACGGGAATCTTCGTCCACGCCTTCCGCCTGGCGGACTGGCCGATGCCGACGTACATCATCTATGTGATCCACTTGATGATCGCGGTACCGATGCTGGTCATCGAGGTGCCATTCGGCAAGTGGGCGCACCTGCTCTACCGGCCGCTGGCGGTCTACCTGACGACGGTGAGGGACAAGATGAAGGCGGCACCCGCCGGCACCCAGGCGTCCGCGGGGTAGCCAGGCTTCCCGCGCCGGTTCGACCGCCGTTTCCAGAGCATGCGGTCGCCTACTTCAGCATCTTCTTCAGATAGCGGCCCGTGTAGCTGGCCCGGCAGCGGGCCACATCCTCGGGTGTGCCGGTGCAGACCAGGCGTCCGCCCCCCTCGCCGCCCTCGGGCCCCAGGTCGACGACCCAGTCGGCGCACTTGACCACGTCCAGGTTGTGCTCCACCACCAGCATGGTGTTACCCTGGTCCACCAGGCGCTGCAGCACCTCCAGCAGCTTCGCCACGTCGGCGAAGTGCAGGCCCGTCGTCGGCTCGTCGAGGATGTACAGCGTGCGCCCGGTGGCCACGTGGCACAGCTCGCGCGCCAGCTTGACCCGCTGCGCCTCGCCGCCCGACAGGGTCGTGGCCGGCTGGCCCAGCTTGATGTAGTCCAGGCCCACGTCGCTCAGCGTTTCGAGCTTGCGCCGGATGGGCGGCACGGCCTTGAAGTGCGCCAGCGCCTCGGGGACGTCCATCTCCAGCACGTCGTGGATGTGGCGCCCCTTGTAGGTGACCTCCAGTGTCTCGCGGTCGAAGCGGCGCCCCTGGCAGACGGAGCAGGTCACCCAGACGTCGGCCAGGAAGTGCATCTCGATCTTGCGCAGGCCGTGGCCCTGGCAGGCCTCGCAGCGCCCGCCGGGGACGTTGAAGCTGAAGCGCCCCGGCTTGTAGCCGCGCGCCCGCGCCTCCGGCAGCGCCGCGAAGAGACGGCGGATGTCATCGAAGACGCCGATGTAGGTGGCCGGATTGCTGCGCGGCGTGCGGCCGATGGGCTTCTGGTCGATCTGGACGACCTTGTCCAGGTGCTCGAGGCCGGTGATCCGACGGAGGCTTCCGCCCAGGGCGTGGGCGCCGTGGAAGCGCCGGGCGAGCTGCGGGTACAGCGTCTCGGAGACCAGGCTGCTCTTGCCCGAGCCGCTGACCCCCGTCACGGCCACGAAGAGTCCCAGCGGCAGATCCACGTCCAGACCGTGGAGGTTGTTGTGCTCGACGCCCCGCAGGCGCAGGCGCGCCCGCCCGGGCGCGCGCCGCTTGGCGGGCGGCGTGATGGCCCGCCGTCCAGCCAGGAAGGCGCCGGTGACGCTGCGGCGGCTGCGCTCCAGGCGCGCTACGGTGCCGGCGGCGACGATCGTGCCCCCGCCCGCGCCGGCGCCCGGCCCGAAGTCAACCACGTGGTCCGCCGTGCGGATGGTCCCCTCGTCGTGCTCCACCACCAGCACCGTGTTGCCCAGATCGCGCAGTCGCAGCAGGGTGTCCAGCAGGTTGCGGTTGTCGCGCGGGTGCAGGCCGATGGACGGCTCGTCGAGGATGTAGAGCACACCCGTCAGTCCGCGCCCGATCTGGCTGGCCAGGCGGATGCGCTGGCTCTCGCCGCCCGACAGGGTGGGCGCTGGCCGCTGCAGGTTCAGATAGTCCAGCCCGACCTTGCACAGGAAGCCCAGTCGCTCGCGGATCTCCAGGAGCAGCTCGCCGGCCACGGCCTCCTGCTCGGCGTCCAGGCGCAGGCCCGCGAAGACGTCGAGCAGCCGGCCGATGGGCAGCTCGCCCATCTCGTGGATGCCCAGGCCGCCGAAGGTGACGGCCAGGCTTTCGGGCTTCAGGCGATGCCCGCCGCAGGCCGGGCAGGGCCGCTCGGCCATGAAGGAGGCGTACCACTGGCGCGCCATCTCCGACCGGGTGGCCCGGTAGCGCCGCAGGATGTTGGGCACCAGGCCGCCCAGCCGCCAGTCCCGCGCGCCCCAGTTGCTGCCGCGGTCCA
Source organism: Candidatus Krumholzibacteriota bacterium (assembly GCA_016933175.1). Taxonomy (GTDB): domain Bacteria; phylum Krumholzibacteriota; class Krumholzibacteriia; order JACNKJ01; family JACNKJ01; genus JAFGBK01. The sequence continues at coordinate 25,402 of JAFGBK010000055.1, forward strand.
TGGGCACCAGGAAGTGGTCCTGCCTGGGGTGCCCCTTCACGGCGGGATCGCCGTAGAAGACCAGGTCCCGGTGGCGCCGTGACAGGCGGCCGAAGGGCTTGTCGATGTCGATGCCGTAGCGGCGGAACGCCGCCTGGAAGACCTCGCTCCAGTGGCCCTTGCCCTCGATCCAGTTGGCGATCTCGCCGATGGCGCCCTCGCGGATGGACAGGCTCTCGTCGCGGATCAAAAGCTCCGGCACGGGCTCGTTGATGACACCCAGCCCCTGGCAGTTCGGGCAGGCTCCGTAGTGGCTGTTGAACGAGAAGCTGCGCGGCTCGAGGGGCTCGAAGCTGAGGCCGCAGGCGGCGCAGGCCCGCTGGGCGCCCAGGGGGATCTCCTCGCCACCGATGGTCAGCACGCGGACGGTGCCGGCCGAGAGCGCCAGGGCCGTTTCCAGGGCGTCGTGCAGGCGCGAGGCGATGCCGTCGATCAGCGCGAGGCGGTCCACCACCACTTCGATGTCGTGGCGGCGCGTCTTGGCGGGCTGCGGCAGCTCCTCGATGCGGTGCACCGCGCCGTCCAGGCGCAGGCGCGCGAAACCCTGGGCCTGCAGCTTCTCGAACAGCTCGCGGAACTCCCCCTTCTGCCCGCGCACGACGGGCGCCAGCACCAGGAAGCGCGTGCCCGGCGGCAGCTCGTGGATGCGGTCCACCATCTGGTCCACGGTCTGGGACCCGATCTCCCGCCCGCATCGCGGGCAGTGGGGCGTGCCCAGGCGCGCGTAGAGGACGCGCAGGTAGTCGTGGATCTCGGTGACGGTGCCCACCGTCGAGCGCGGATTGACGCTGGCCGACTTCTGGTCGATGGAGATGGCGGGGCTCAGGCCCGTGATGGAGTCCACGGGGGGCTTTTCCATCTGGCCGAGGAACTGGCGGGCGTAGCTGGACAGGGACTCGATGTAGCGCCGCTGGCCCTCGGCGTAGAGGGTGTCGAAGGCCAGGCTGCTCTTGCCCGAGCCGCTGACCCCCGTCAGCACGGTCAGCGTGCCGCGGGGGATGCGGACATCCACGCTCTTGAGGTTGTGGATGCGCGCCCCGCGCACCTCGATCCAGCGGGCTTCGTGGGCGCCCGCGTGGCGGCGCGCGGCGGCGGGCGAGCCGGCGCGGCGCGCGGCGGCGCGCTTCGTCCCGGCGGCGGCGCGCTTGGGCTTGGCGGCGGCAGGAGGCACGGCTCCCTCCCTGGACTCAGGCGGGATCTGGAACGGGCTAAGTGTTCGCCGGCGGCGGGAGGGATGCCGCCGGAGGCGGTTCAGGATAGCTCATCGGGAGGGGGAAGCCAAGCCCATCCTGGGCGCGCGGGGAGACCCGCAGCGCCGGCACCAGGCGCCGGCGCTGCCTTGCCAAACCGCTCAGTCCATCTCGATGCCGAGGCTGGCGAGCCACTTCTCGGCCTTCCGCATCGCCTTGGACTTGGACGACTCCTCGCCGTCGACGCTGTCGCCCTCGATCTCGAGCGAGTCGTCGCCGTCGCTCCAGGCCTCCCAGAACCAGACGTCATCCTCGCCGTCGCTCCAGACCTTCGCGCCCCAGAAGGAGCCCTCGAGGGAGTACCCGTCGTCGTCGTCCACCCAGTGATTGGCCATTTCGACCTCTCTCGTGACTTGGCTGGTGGCGCGGCCCGCGGCCGCATCCATTGCCGGCTGGTCCGCGAGGAGCGGGCCCCGGCGTGGCAGTGTCCATCGGCGGCAGTCGGCGGCCGGACCCGGGGGCCGGAGCACCGCCGTCCGACTCCGATCTGGCCGGTGATATAGCACGCGTCAACGGGGAGTGCAACAGGGACGAACGGCCTTTTCGCCGTCAGAACGGCCGGCCTGGCCGGCGCCCGGATCGCCGCGCGGGCCGGCATCCGGGCCGGCGCCGAGAGCGGCGGGGCCGGCGGGCCCTCAGGCGGCCGCGTAGGCCCGCGGCGAGCGGTAGGCCCAGAGGAAGAGGACCAGGAAGGCCAGGTCGGCGATGGCGAAGGGCTTCCACATGCCGGGGATGCCCTGGCTCAGCCAGTAGGCGAACACGGTCCCGCAGTACGCGATCTTCAGCATGACGCCGTAGGGGATCAGGTTGCGGTTGCGGACCGGATTGCGGGCGACGGCCGCGAACAGCAGGCCGAAGACGATGAGCAGCAGCGCCGGGAACTGGACGTAGCCGTAGTGGTTGGGCGGCGTGACGCCGAACCAGCGGAACATCGCCGCCGGCGCGACGAGGAACACCAGTCCCAGGACGCCGTCGTAGACGGCGGCGATGACGAACAGGACGCGGACGGCGGTCTTGCCCACGGCGATCCTCCTTGCTCAGCGACGCCTCGCGGCGTGCTTCCGCTTGAAGTTGCCCTTGCGCCACTGCGTGAACTCCTCGCTGTAGAGCTCCGCGGCGAGGCGCTTGAAGCCGTCCACCAGCTCCTTGGGCTCCATGGCGGACGGACGGAAGGTGAGGTCGAACAGGGTGCGCGCCCTCCAGTCGGGCGGCTCGAACAGGCGGCCCGCCGCCGCCAGCCGGTCGTAGAACGGCGTGCCGGGAAAGGGCGTGGCGATGGTAACCTGGACCTCGTAGAGCTCGGACTCCTTCACGAAGTCGAAGACCTGGTCGAAGATCTCCGGCGTGTGGCCGTCCAGGCCGATGACGAAGCAGCCGTTGACGGTGATGCCGTGCGCCTGGATGGTCTGGATGGCCTCGCGGTAGCGGGGGAAGCGCGTGCGCTTCCAGTCGCTCTTCAGCTCCAGGCCCGGCAGGCCCGTCTCGACGGGGCTCTCCAAGCCGACGAGGACCTGCAGGCAGCCGCTCTCGCGCATCAGATCGAGCAGCTCGCCGTCCTCGCTCACGGAGAGGTCGGTCTCCGCGAACCAGCGGAGGCGGCGCGTCTTCATCTCCGCCAGCAGCTCTTTCCAGTAGGCGCGGTTGACGATGGAGTTGTCGTCGGCAAACTCCAGGAAGGGCTGCTCCCAGATGGTGCGAATCCTGTCGATCTCGGCGAGCACGCGGCCGACGGGCTTCTGCTTGTAGCGGTCGCAGAGCAGAATCGAGCTGGCGCAGAACTCGCAGCGGTGCGGGCAGCCGCGGCTCGTCTGCACGGTGAGGCGGTTGTACTTGTCGATGTCCAGCAGCTCGAAGGCCGGCATGGGCGATCGGGCCAGGTCGAAGTCCCCCGCGCTGCCGTCGTAGACGGGCCGGAGCCGGCCGGCGGCGGCGTCGCCGAGCACCTCGGGCCAGCATGCCTCCCCCTCGCCCACCACCACCGCGCTGCAGTGCTCGAGGGCCTCCTCGGGCAGGGCGGTGACGTGGAGGCCCCCCATGACCACCGGCACGCCCAGGGACTCGTAGCGCCGCGCGAGGTCGTAGGCCTCGTTCATCTGCGCGCTGTAGCTGGAGATGGCCACGAGGTCGAACTCGCCCGGCAGCGAGCCTTGCTGGGCCAGGTCGGGGATCTCGAGGTAGTGGATCGCGTGCTCCGCGGGCGTCATGCCCGCCAGGGTGAGCAGGCCGAGGCTGGGCAGCGAGGCGATGGTCTTGCTGCGCTCGACGAAGCCGGGGAGGGTGAGCCCCATCGCCAGGAGCTCCTGGTCGCAGACGCGGATGCCGCTCATGGCGACGAGGCCGATGTTCATGGTCGCACGATCCTCGCGAGGAAGAGGGCGACGCCCGCGGTGACCGAGAGCGCCGGCACGGCGAACAGGTGGCGGAAGGGCCGGCGGTAGGCCGACAGGTAACAGACCAGGGGCATGGCGACGGCGCCCACGATCAGCAGCGCCGAGGCGAGGCGCAGCCCGCCGGCCAGGCCGAGGGCGCGGGCGGTGAGCGCGAAGGCGAGGTTGAGGATGCCGATGCCGAAGAAGGCCACGTGGGCCAGGCGGACCATGCGCCGGGGCCAGCTGCCGTAGCCCCCCAGCCAGTCTTCCCGATGGAAGAAGAGCCCCGTCACGACGCCCGCGAGGCCGCCCGCCAGGAAACCGATCCACGCCGCATACAGGTTCGCGCTCATGGCGGAATCCACCATACAGAAAACTCACAAAGGATGCAAGAATCAGCGCCGTGGCAGATGGCACCCGGCGCGGCGAAGCCGCGATTCCGTTATCCAGGGATGGCGGAGGCGGAGGACCGGTTCTCGCACTGCGTTGATTTGGCATCCGATTGACAGTATACTTGCCCGGCGCCGAGAGTTCGCGTCGGCAGGGGAGTGGCTGGGGGTCGCTTCTCGGCAGCAGGATCCGCGGGCCGGCGCCTCCGACCCGCTTTTCATCTCCCTTCCGCCACCCGACACCCCCGCCTGAACGACCGGGAGGGTGTCATGCGTTTCCGCTCCTGCCTGGCCTGCACAGGCCTGCTCCTCCTTCTCCAGCCCGCAGCGTCCTCGTCGGATCCCGCAACGCTTCGGGGCGCGACGACACCCCTGGGCGACCCGGTGGAATGCACCGTGGACGCGCGGGACCAGGTCACGACGACACCTCCTGTCATCGCCTTGCCGCCGGCATTCGTCCCGCGCCCGCCCTTCCGCCTGGACGGCTACATTCTCACGGACTCCATCGAGACCAGCCTCATCGTCACCGCCCGGGACGAGTACTGCGTCCGTTTCGACAGCGAGCAGCTCTCCCTGGAAGCGGCGATCCTGCCCTACACCCTGACGGAGGCCGCCCGGACGGCCATCTCCCACGCCCCAGCCTGGCTGCGCATGGACCTGGAAAACAACTTCCGGCGCCTTTCCGACACCGCCCAGGACCGCTACGCCGCCCTGCTCGAAGGCGTGACCGACCCGCGCCTGCTGGACGAGGTCGCCTTCCAGATCGCTCACCTCTCCTACAGCATCCTGTACGATCCCAACTGGGACGAGCAGCTCATCGTGACGAACGCCACCCTCATGTACCAGATCGATTCCGAGCTCGCGTACGTCGAGATCATCGACTATGACCTGGGAGGCGGCGACTTCTACTCGACGACCCGCTACCGGACGATCGTCGCCGGGGACACGACGCAGGTGGAGATCCCGCGCGAGATGTACTACTGGTGGATCGTCATGCCGAAGCTCTCCGACGAGAAGCCGCTCATGGACGGCACCGTCTACAACACCTTCTGGCGCGAGTACCTCTTCTACGAGCACGACGCGGGTTATCCGCTCCTCCAGGACGTGATGCGGCCCATCACCGTCCTCTGGGACGGCCTGCAACACGACTGGCCCGGCGGCCGCCCCTTCACCGACACGATGCTGGCGGTGGACGCGGTCGGCAACTGGTGCTCGGAGACCGTGCCCCTCCCGGCCTCGGGTAACCGGCCCATCCAGCCCAACCAGATCGCGCACGAGCACAATGGCAACTGCGGCGAGCTGCAGGACCTCCTCTGCGCGGCGGCGAGGACCTGCCTCATCCCGACCGTCTGCACGATGGACATCCTGGAGGACCACGTCTGGTGCGAGACATGGCTCGACGCCTGGCATCCCTACCAGGTGGACCTGGGCGGCGGCACGACGCACATCGCCAATCCCGGCATCGCCTACGACGTCGATCACGGCGGCGGCAAGGACGATTCCTGCATCTGGGACTGGCGCAACGACGGCTTCACCTGGGACGCCATCGCCACCTACTCCCAGACCTGCACGCTGACGGTCGCCATCGCCGATCCCGGCGGCGTGCCCGTGGACAACGCGCACGTCCTGATCGCGAGCGAGTTCTACTACGCGCCCTACGACCTCTACTACGGGACCTGGGGCGAGACGGGCCAGGACGGCACGATCCGCTTCATCCTCGGGGACAACCAGAACTACTACGTGCGGGTCATCTCGTCGCTGGGCGTCTATCCCCTGACAGGCTATGCCCTGATCATCTCCAGCAGCGTCGCCGGCGAGCACTACTACTGGAGCTGGACCACGAACAACAGCATGACCCAGCTGGCGATGACCGAGGATCCCCCCGGCAGCGACGCGCCCTTCGTGATCGAGGTGGAATACGACCTGCCCCATGACATCCAGTCGGGGCACGACTACTGGACCTCGCCCTTCGATTACTACAGCGAGAAGCTGACGGGCGGGCATCTCGATTTCTTCATCGCGAACCAGGAGAACATGGACGCCTACCTGGCCGGCAACCCCTTCCACGGCTACCACGTCGCCGGGGGGGCGTCCGGGAACCTCGTCACCTTCCACCCGCCCGTGCTGGAGGACTACTACGTCGTCCTCTCGGGGGCGGAGCACCTGGGGCTCGCCACGCTGGCCAACGTGCGGATCCGCCTGTGGCAGAACGCGACCGGCGTCGCGACGGTGCCGGCCCTGGCCTCGCTCCTGCCGCCGGCGCCCAACCCGTTCAACCCGCGGACCATCCTCTCCTTCACCGTGGCGGAGGCGGGTCCGGTCTCGTTGCTCGTTTACGACACGCGCGGCGCCCTCCTGCGCCGGCTCGCGGACGGCACGATGGCCCCGGGCCATTATGAACGGGCCTGGGACGGCCGGGACGACGCGGGGCGCCTGATGGCCACCGGCGTCTACCTCGCCCGGCTGCAGACGGGACGCACGGCGCAGAGCCGGAAGCTGGTCCTGCTCAAATAGCGTCGCTGCCAGGAATCACGGCAGCCGTCCGGATCGGCGTGGTCGCCGCTTCGGCCGGCTAGCGCCGCACGACGAGCCGGCCGGCGGGCTTCGCGACGATCTCGCCCACCACGGCGGCGTCGGGAACGCCGCCGGCCCGCAGGGCCGCCGCCAGATCCTCGGCCTGCGGCCCCGGCACGGCTACCAGCAGGCCGCCGGAGGTCTGGGGATCGAAGAGCAGGTTGGCGAGGTCGGCCGGCACCCCATCGGCGATGTCCGTCATGCCGGCGCGGAACTCGCGGTTGCGGTGCAGGCCGCCGGGTAGCAGCCCCCGGGACGCGTAGTCGCGGGCGCCGGGCAGCAGGGGCAGCGCCCCGGCGCGCAGGACGGCGCCCACGTCCGCGCCCTCGATCATCTCGCCGAGGTGGCCACCGAGGCCGAAGCCGGTGACGTCCGTGCAGGCGTGCACCTCGGCCTGCGCGAGCAGCTCGGCCGCGCGCCGGTTCAGGGTCGTCATGGCGGCGACGGCGGCGGCCACGTCCGCCTCACGCGCGCATCCCCGCTTGAGGGCCGTGTTGACGACGCCCGTGCCCAGGGGCTTGGTGAGCACGAGGGCGTCACCGGCCCGGGCGCCGCGGTTGGTGAGCACGCGGCCGGGATGCACGAGCCCCGACACGGCCATGCCGTACTTGAGCTCCGGGTCCTCCACCGTGTGCCCGCCGGCGAGGGCCGCGCCGGCCTCGCGCAGCGTGTCGAGACCGCCGCGCAGGATCTGGCGCAGCACCTCGATGTCCATCGTCTTCACGGGAAAGCCCGCGATGTTCATGGCGCACAGGGGCCGCCCGCCCATGGCGTAGACATCGCTCAGCGCGTTGGCCGCCGCGATCCGCCCGAAGAGATAGGGATCGTCCACGATGGGCGTGAAGAAGTCCACCGTCTGGATGAGGGCCCGCTCGTCGGACAGGCGGTACACGCCCGCGTCGTCGGCCGTGTCGAAGCCGACGATGAGGTTGGGATCCTCGATCAGGTCGAGGCCGCAGAGCGCGCGGGCCAGGTCCCCCGGCCCCAGCTTGGACGCTCAGCCGGCTCCGCTGACGGTGCGCGTCAGGCGCAGGTCCTCGTGTTCGCTCACGGTCGGTCCTTCGCTGGCGGCGGCGCGGCGCGGCCGTGGGCCGGCCGGCGGCCTAGTCGGTTTCCAGCTCGTAGCGCGGGAAGAGCGGCTCGCCGGCGCTGATGGGGGCGCCCGGCTCCAGGCGCCCCCACTCCAGCAGGTCGGCGAAGCCCGTGGGCGCGGGGTCCTGGCCCAGGCGGCGCAGCAGGTCGGCGCACTTGTCCGGCATGACCGGGTGCAGGAGCACGCCCACGAAGCGCAGGGCCTCGGCGGCGTGGTAGAGGCAGGTGCCCGCCAGCTCGCGGCCGCCTTCCTCCTTGATGGCCTTCCAGGGAGAGCGCGCCTCCAGGTAGCGGTTGACGGCCCGCGAGAGGTTCATGACGGCCTGGATGGCCCCGTTGGGGTGGAAGCGCCCGATCTCCGCCACCACGGCGTCCACGGTCTCCCGCGCCACCCCGGCCAGCGCACGCTCCAGCTCGCCGTAGGCGCCCCGGTCGGGCACCCGGCCGCCGAAGTGCTTCTCGACGAGCTTGACGACGCGGTTCAGGGCGTTGCCCAGGTCATTGGACAGCTCCGTGTTGTTGCGCTCGACGATGAGCTCCCGGCTGAAGTTGCTGTCCTGGCCCGGCGTCATCTCGCGCATGAGGAAGTAGCGCAGGACGTCGCGGCCATAGAGGTCCATGGTGTCCAGGGGGCGCACCACGTTGCCCCGGGACTTGCTCATCTTCTGCTCGCCCAGGAGCCACCAGCCGTGGGCGAGGATGGTCCGCGGCGGCGCGAGGCCGGCGGCCATGAGCATGGTCGGCCAGTAGACGGCGTGGGTCGTCAGGATGTCCTTGCCGATCAGGTGCAGGTCCGCGGGCCACCAGTCGCTCTTGTCCTCGCCGAAGCCGAAGGACAGGGCGCTGTAGTAGTTGAGCAGGGCGTCGAACCAGACGTAGCAGACGTAGTCCGCGTCGAAGGGCAGGGGGATGCCCCAGGCAAGGCGGCTCTTGGGGCGGCTGATGCACAGGTCGCCCAGGGGCTGGCGCAGGAAGCCCAGCACCTCGTTGGCCCGCTTCTCCGGCACGATGAACGTCGGGTTGGCCTCGATGTGGTCGACGAGGGCCTGCTGGTACTTGCTCATGCGGAAGAAGTAGTTCTTCTCGCGGATGAACTCGACCTCGTTGCCGGCCGGGCTCATGCCGTCCACCAGCTCCTTCTCGGTGTAGAAGCGCTCCTCGCTGACGTCGTACCAGCCGGCGTACTCGTCGGCGTAGATCTCGCCGCGGTCCCAGAGGTCCGTGAGGACGCGCGCGACCACGGCCTCGTGCTCGGGCATGGTGGTGCGGATGAAGAAGCCGTAGTCGATGCCCAGCTTCTCCCAGGCAGCGGCGAAGCGGGGGCTGACGGCGTCCACGTGGGCCTTGGGGTCCAGGCCGGCCTCGCGGGCCGCCTGCTCCACCTTCTGGCCGTGCTCGTCGGTGCCCGTCAGGAAGAGGGTCTCGTCGCCCATCAGGCGGTGGTAGCGGGCCAGGACGTCGGCCAGGACGGTCGTGTAGGCGTGCCCCAGGTGGGGCTCGGCGTTGACATAGTAGAGCGGCGTGGTCAGATAGAAGCGGCTCATGGCGTCCTCTCCCGCAGGTGAGACGCCAATCTAGCCCATCGGCCGGGCCCGGTCAACGGCGGCCGGCCGCCCGCCGGCCGGAGCGGGCGAGCGGGACCTCGCGGCGCGGCGCGCACCGCGCCTTGACCGCCCGCGGTGCCCCTGCTAGTTTGCTCCAGGCGCCACTGGAGCGCCCAAGTGTCCCGAACACAAGCAGATGGAGATAACATGAGGCCTGCGAGCAAGCGGAGCGGCGCGCGCGTCCTCCCGACCCTGCTGGTCGTGATCCTGGCGCTGGGCGTGGCGACCCTCTTCGGGTGCGCGACGCCCAAGGGAAGCAAGGAGGATGGCGTGAAGGAGACCGTGGTGACCCTCGTGACCGCCCAGGGCGAGATCGTCCTGCGCTTCTTCCCGGATGTGGCTCCGGAGCACGTCAAGAACTTCGTCCACCACAGCGAGAGCGGCCTCTACCAGGGCTGCACCTTCCACCGGGTCATCCCCGGCTTCATGATCCAGGGCGGCGATCCCAACAGCAAGGACGACGACCCGACCAACGACGGCATGGGCGGCTACAGCTACCGTGGCGAGGACACCACGCTCAAGGCCGAGTTCAACGACCGGCCGCACCTGCGCGGCACCCTGTCCATGGCCCGCGCCAACGACCCCAACAGCGCCGGCAGCCAGTTCTTCATCTGCCACGCGGCGGCGCCCTTCCTGGACGGCAAGTACTCGGTCTTCGGCGAGGTCATCGACGGAATGGACGCCGTGGACAAGATCGCCAACGCCGACCGCGACGGGAACGACCGGCCCCACGAGGACCAGGTCATCCTCCAGGTGCTGGTCGAGGAGTGGCCCACCGCCAAGGTGGAGGAGATGCGGGCGGCCATGAGTCCCTAGGCCGCCGTCCGGCGCCGCGACGGCGGACTTGCTATGCCCCCGCCGCGGCACCCGGCATCGCAACGTCCGGCGCCGCGACCGCCGGCGCCCAGCCGAGGAGGCGAGCATGTTCCGCATCGCGAAAACCGCCAGCCTGGCGCTCGCTGGGATCCTGGCCCTGGCCCTCGCCGCGGCCGCGGGGCCGGTCGAGCCGATGGTCGCCCTCCACACCACGCAGGGCGACATCCTGCTGCGCTTCTTCCCCGCGGACGCGCCCGAGCACGTGGCGAACTTCCTGGCGCACTGCCGCAGCGGCTACTACGAGGGCTGCACCTTCCACCGGGTCATCCCGGACTTCATGATCCAGAGCGGGGATCCCAACAGCAAGGACGACGACCCGGCCAACGACGGCCGGGGCGGCTACAGCTACAAGGGCCCGGGCACCACACTCAAGGCCGAGTTCAACGACCGGCGGCACCTGCGGGGAACCCTCTCCATGGCCCGCACGAACCACCCCGACACGGCCGGCAGCCAGTTCTTCATCTGCCAGACGAAGCGGCCCGGACTGGATCGGCTCTACACGGTCTTCGGCGAGGTCATCGACGGCATCGAGGTGGTCGACGCCATCATCAGCGTCGAGCGCGACGCGCGCGACCGGCCCCTGGAGGACCAGGTCATCGAGGAGGTCTGCGTCGAGCAGTGGCCCACGGCGAAGGTGGATTCCACTCTCGCCGCCATGAAGGAGGAGGACAAGCTCCGCCGCCTGGGCAAGCTGAAGCCGGCCGTCCCCGCCGGCGAGGCGGAGGCCGCCGAGCCGACGCCGCCCGCCGGGAAGCAGACGGCGCCCTAGCGCACGCCCAGCTCCGCCAGCAGCTCCTCGTGGTGGAAGACCTTGTCCAGCAGGAACAGGACGTAGCGCACGTCGACGACGATGGCCCGCGTCAGCGCCGGGTCGAAGATGTAGTCGCCCGCGATGGACTCGTAGTTCCCGTCGAAGAGCAGGCCGACGAGCTCGCCGCGCCCGTTGAGCACGGGGCTGCCGGAGCTGCCGTTGGTGCTGTCGTTGGTGGTGAGGAAGTCCACGGGGACGTCCCCGGCCACGGCGTCCGCCCAGGGGCCGAAATCGCCCGCGGCGTGTGCGGCCCGCAGGGCCTCGGGCACCTGGAAGGGCTCGACGCCCGTGGCCTTGGCCATCAGGCCGCCCAGGGTCGTCAGGTAGGGGTAGCGCGGGTCCTCGCAGGGCCCGTAGCCGAGCACCGCGCCCGCGCTGAAGCGCTTGGTGCCGTTGGCGTCCGGGTAGAGGTCGCCCCGCTTCCAGGCCGCGTAGGCGGCGATGAACTGGGGCGTCAGGCGGGACTCGGCGCTCTGGAACTGCTTGCGCCGCTCGCGGGCCGCCTCGACCGCGGGCCGCAGGGCCACGGCGAGGTCGATGAAGGGATCGCCCAGCGCCTCCAGCTCCGCGCGGTCCATCTCGAACATGGCCAGGCGGGCGTCGAGGTCCCCCACCCGCGTCCGCGCGTAGAGGTCGTCGAGCCAGCCGTCCAGGAACCGGTCCAGCTCCTCCCCGTCTCGACCGCCGAAGATGCTGTCCATGGCGGCCACGCGCTGATCCGAGGGCAGCTCGGCCATCCGGTCCAGGGCGTAGCGCAGCACGGCCCGGTCCACCTCGGGCAGCAGGTTGATCTGGGCGAAGCGCAGGCGCATGAGCGCGCGCTGCGCGTCGCGCTCCTGGTAGCCGCGCTCCCGCTCCAGGTCGGGCTTCTCGCGCTCGACCGCCCACGTGGTGACGGTGGACGCCAGACCGTAGAGCTGGCTCGCCATGCCCAGGCCGCCCACGGCGCCCTCCCAGCGGCTGCCGGCCCGCTCGTCGCGGTAGAGGCGCCGCAGGCTGCCCAGCACGCCGCCGTAGCGCCGGCGCAGGTCGGGATGCCGGCGCAGGAAGCGCGTAAGGCGCCGCTCGTCGGTCCGCCGCAGGGCGACGGCGTCCGTCGCGGCCAGGCCCTCGAGCATGCCGCGGTTCTTCTTCAGGAAGTTGTTGAGCGTGCTCACGCGGTCGGCCAGACGTAGGCGGATCTCGGGATCGCGGGCGCCGAAGTCCTCGTAGATGGCGAGGACGTCCTCCATCTGCTCGACCATGCGGGGGTAGACCCCCTCCTGCATGGCCGCCAGGGCCCAGGAGCTGACGTAGCGCGAGGTGCGGCCGGGAAAGCCGATGACCAGGGCCATGGCGCCCTCGCGCACGCAATCGGTGGCGACGCGCAGCCACCGGTCCGGGCGGTAGGGGACGTTCTCCGGCGCGTGCTCGGCGCTGGATCCGTCCGGCGCCGTGTAGGCGCGCAGGAAGGAGTAGTCGCCCGTGTGCCGCGGCCACATCCAGTTGTCCACGTCGCCCCCGTACTGGCCGATGGCCGCCGGCGGCACGTGGACGATGCGGACGTCGCGCAGCTCGCGCGTCGTGGTGAGGATGAACTGCGTGCCGCCGTGCATCCGCGCGACGCGGCACTTGACGTCGCCGGCGACCTCCACCTCGGCGACGATCTCCTTGGTGATCCGGTCGATGGCCTCGAAGCGCGCCAGGTCGTCCAGTTCCGGATCGAGGGCATCCAGGACGCGCGCTGTCACGTCCGCCACGGCCAGCGTGATCGAGCAGCGGTAGCCGATGGCGGGGATCTCCTCCGCGCGGGTCGCCGCGTGGAAGCCGGCGTCGAGGAGGTTCCGGTCCCCGCGGCTCTGCCGCTGGATGGCGCCGAAGGCCACGTGGTAGTTGGTGACGATGAGACCCTCGGGCGATACGAAGGATCCCGTGCCCCCGCCCAGGTCGACGACGGCCTTGGCCAGCCCGCCGTCCTCGTGGTTGAAGATCTCGTTCGCCGACAGCGCGAGGCCGCGCGCGGCCAGATCGGCAAAGTCGAGCTTGTCCAGGTCGTAGAGGGGCCACATGCCCTCGTCGGCGAGGGACGGGGCGGCTACCAGCGCCAGCAGCAGGCAGACCAGTGCGCGGTGGGGTCGCATCGGGGCCTCCGTTCGTGGAAGGGGGACGACCGCGCAGTATAGGCGACCGGGCCGGCCGCGCCTAGCGGCCGATGCCGGCCAGCCACCAGCGCTGGATGCGGTCGTCGCCGGACAGCTCGGGATGGAAGGCGAGGGCGACCAGGTTGCCCTGGCGCACGGCCACGGGCTCGCCGCGGCACCCGGCCAGGACCTCCACGCCCTCGCCCACGCGCAGGATGCGCGGCGCCCGGATGAAGATGGCCTTGAAGGGCGAGCGGCCGCCGTTCACCGAGTGGGGCCAGGCGATCTCCTCCTGGAAGGACCAGACCTGGCGGCCCCAGGCGTTGCGGTGGGCGGTGATGTCCAGGAGGCCGAAGGTCTCGTAGGGCAGCCGGTCCACGTTCTTCGCGAGCAGGATGAGCCCCGCGCAGGTGGCCAGGACGGGCTTCGCCGCCAGGAAGGCGCGCAGCGGCTCGAAGAGGCCGCCGGTGCGCAGCAGGCGGCTCATCGTGGTGGACTCGCCGCCGGGCAGGACGATGCCGTCCAGGCCATCCAGGTCCGCCGGCGCGCGCACCTCGCGCACCGTCGCGCCGGCCCGCTCGAGGGCGGCGCGGTGCTTCTCGACGTCGCCCTGCAGGGCGAGGATGCCGATGCGGGGGTTCGGCACGGGCTACCAGCCGCGGGTCTGGAGGATCTGCTCCTCGGGGATCTCGGCCATGTCCAGGCCCTTCATGGCCCGGCCCAGGCCCGCGGAGATCTTCGCCAGGCGATCGGCGTCCTCCCAGTGGGTCACGGCCTCGACGATGGCCTTGGCCATGCGCCCGGGGTCCGAGGACTTGAAGATGCCGCTGCCCACGAAGACGGCCTCGGCGCCCAGCTCGCGCATGAGGGCCGCGTCGGCGGGCGTCGCCACGCCGCCGGCCGAGAAGTTGGGGACGGGCAGGCGGCCCGTCTCGGCGACCCGCTTCACGATCTCGAAGGGGGCGCCCAGCTTCTTGGCCTCGGCCATGAGCTCGCCCGGGTCGAGCTGGGTGAGGCGGCGGATGCCCCCCACCACCGCGCGCAGGTGGCGCACGGCCTCGACGATATTGCCGGTGCCGGCCTCGCCCTTGGTGCGGATCATGGCCGCGCCCTCGCCGATGCGGCGCAGGGCCTCGCCCAGGTCGCGGCAGCCGCAGACGAAGGGCACCTTGAAGGGGTGCTTCCAGATGTGGTTGGCCTCGTCGGCGGGAGTCAGCACCTCGCTCTCGTCGATGAAGTCGACCTCCAGGGCCTCGAGGATCCGCGCCTCGCCGATGTGCCCGATGCGGCACTTGGCCATGACGGGGATGCTGACGGCCGCCTGGATCTCCTTGATCTTCTCGGGATCGCTCATGCGGGCGATGCCGCCGTCGGCGCGGATGTCGGCCGGGATGCGCTCGAGGGCCATGACGGCCACGGCGCCGGCGTCCTGGGCGATCGTGGCCTGCTCGGCCGTGGTGACGTCCATGATGACGCCGCCCTTGAGCATTTCCGCCAGGCCGACCTTCTCCTCGAAGGTGCTCACTTTCATGACGGACCTCCGCTTTCGGAATCACTCGCCGGGGATCGGACGGCCCCGCTCGCCGGCGCCCGGAGTATACGAGGGCGGCCGGCACCTGCAGTATAAGAAGGCGGCCCGGGACCGTCAATGGGACCCGGGCCGGCAATCGCTTTGGTTCTAAAGACTTTCGCCGCCGCTACTTGAGCAGCACCAGCTTGCGCTGGGCGTTCATGCTCGCCGCCCGGAAGCGCAGCAGGTAGACGCCGCTGGCCTGCCGGGTGCCCTTCTCGTCGCGGCCGTCCCAGACCAGCTCCGTCGTGCCGGCCGGGGCCGGGCCGTCGTGGAGCGTTCGCACCAGGCGGCCGGCCACGTCGTGCACGGTCACGCGCGCGGGGCCGGCCTCGGCCAGGCTGAAGCGCACCGTCGTGGCCGGGTTGAAGGGGTTGGGCCAGGCGCCAGCGAAGCGGGTCACGCCGGGCGCCTCCGGCACGTCGTCGGGCGGACCCGTCGGCCCCGCCTCGAAGAGCAGGGTCAGGACGTCCCCCACGGCCGCCCGCGCGTAGTCGACGCCCTGCGGCAGGCCGTAGCCGCCGTCGCGCACGAAGCCGTAGCTGAAGGCGTTCAGCATGGCGCGGCTCGTGTGCCCGGCGGCGTTGAACTCGGTGCCGTCGCCGTCGGGATCGCGGTTGAGGACACCCGCCACGGCGCCGGTGCCCGCGTCCTCCTCCCAGGCGTGGGTCACCTCGGTCAGGGCGCCGAGAGGCTGCACGAGGTTGAAGTTCTCGGGGTAGGGGCAGCCGCCGTACGCCCAGAACCAGGGATCGTCGCCGCCCAGGAGCGGATGAACGGCGAAGACGCGCGGCACCATGATGCCCGTCAGGTCGTCGTAGAAGTAATCGTAGGATGCCAGCGTCGCGCCCAGGACGCCGCCCAGGAAGGGGTCGGCGTTGCCCAGATCACTCGCC
>JAFGBK010000056.1 GCA_016933175.1 Candidatus Krumholzibacteriota bacterium
GTCGCCCTGCACGGCGACGTCCTCGATCCAGTAGGAGGCGGCCGCGACGACGCTGCCCAGGATGGCCGGCGCGCCGGGCGTGCCGATGTCCACGGTGTAGACCCGGTTGTAGCCGCCCACGACGAGGGTCGTCGCATCGTAGAAGGCCAGGCAGCGGCCGTCGTTCCCGTTCAGGTCCAGGCGCACGCCCCGCGCGGGATTGGCGGGGTCGGCGAGGGACACGGCCAGCAGGCCGGAGTCCTGCAGGGCCACGTAGGCCCAGTCGCCGGCGGTGACGATGTCCATGGGATAGGCGGGCAGCTCCAGGTAGCCCTCGAGCGACGGCGCCGTCGCGTCGGCGATGTCCATGGCCTGCAGCCCGTAGCAGTCGCCGGCGGTGGGCTCCCAGCCGCTCCGGCCCACGTAGGCGTGGTCGCCCCGGACGGCGACGCTGACCGCCTGGGTGTTCCAGGCGTCGTTGGGCGTGTCGGGCAGGGCGACGCTGCCCAGGGGCTGCGGCGAGGTGCCGGTGCCGATGTCGGTGACGACGAGGCCGAAGCCCGAGGCGGCCGAGTAGATGTGGCCGCCGGCGACCACCAGGGTCTGGGCGCCGAAATTGCCGGACCAGCGGTCCCCGCCCACGACCGCGGGACTGGCGGGGTCGGCGAGGGAGAGGGCCGTCAGGCCGAGCTGGCCCACGAAGAGCGAGGCGCCCTCGGCGGCGACGCAGTAGCAGTAGTCGTCGCCCAGGTCGACGGTGGTGACCAGCGCCGGCGCCGAGGAGTCCGCCACCGCGACCACGTGGAGCCCGTTGATGCTGGAGATGGCGTAGCAGTAGTCGCCGACGGTGGCGACTCCGTAGATGTTTCCGTCCAGGCTCAGCGTGCCGGGCATGGTGAGGGCGCCCGGCGTGGTGAGATCGACGATGGCCATGCCGCCGCTGTAGTTGGCGAGGTAGGCGAGGTGATCCCCCAGCTCGATGTCGTAGCAGGAGAACCCCGTCGTCACGCTGCCCACCGTGACGGGACTGGCGGGGTCGCTCAGGTCGAGCAGGTGGAAAGTGCCGCCGGAGGTGTTGGAGGTCACGGCCACGAGGCCGCCGGCCGTCACCTCGACGTCGTAGGCGTAGGCGTAGGGCACCGTGTCCACCAGGGCCGGAAAGGCCGGCGTCGCGACGTCGATGATGATGAGCCCGCCGGGTCCGTCGCAGAGGTAGACGGTGTCGCCGCTCTTGGCGATGGCCCGCGCGTAGCCGGCCAGGTCGATGTCGGCGACGTGGGCCGGGGTGGTGGGATCCGACACGTCCATGACGTAGAACCAGGAGTTCTCGCCCATGCCGGCCCAGCTGGCGACGTAGGCGTAGTCGCCGTCGACGACCAGGTCGCGGGCGTTGTCGCACGCGCCGCTCTGCCCCACGTAGTGGATGTAGTCGGGATAGTTGACGCAGTCCTGCGCGAGGGCGCCGGCGGCGATCAGCGCCAGCAGGCCCATGCCGAGCCCGAGCAGTCGACTTGCTCGCTTCATCGTGTGTCTCCCTGTCGAGTCCCCATGGCCCGATCCCGGCGCGGGGACCGCGCAGGGGCGCGGATCCGCCGGCGGGCGCCACCGCGTGCCCTTCGGGCCGCGGGCGCGCGGCGCATCGATTCTACCAGCGTGCGATCTTGCTTACAAGGATGCGGAAGGCGGGGTGCCGCAATGGCGCGCCGTGACGTCCCGCCGCGAGGCCGGAGCCGGTCCGGCGCGTCTAGCCGGGGTAGGCCGCCAGGCCCGCGGCCAGGATGGCCACGGCCTCCTTCAGGTCCTCGCCCTTGAGGACGTAGGCGATGCGGACCTCGTCCAGGCCGCGGCCGGGCGTGGCGTAGAAGCCGCTGGCCGGGGCCACCATGACGCTGCGGCCGTCCACGCGGAAGTCCGTGAGGAGCCAGATGGCGAAGCGCTCGGCGTCGGCCACGGGCAGGCGGGCCACCGTGTAGAAGGCGCCGGCGGGGCGGAAGGTGGTCACGCCGGGGATGGCCTTCAGGGCCGCGAAGAGGATGTCGCGGCGCTGCTGGTACTCGACGCGCACGTCCTCCAGGTAGCTCGCCGGCGAGGCGTAGGCGGCGGCGCCGGCGAGCTGGTCCACGGTGGGCGGACACAGGCGGGCCTGGCCGAAGCGCAGGGCCGCCTCGAGCAGGTCCTCGTTGCGCGTGGCGATGTTGCCCACGCGGGCGCCGCAGGCGCTGTAGCGCTTGCTGATGCTGTCGAGCACGACGGCGCGCTCCTCCAGGCCCGGCAGGTGCAGGACGCTGGTGTACTCCGCGCCATCGTAGACGAACTCCCGGTAGACCTCGTCGGCCAGCAGGAAGAGGTCGCGGGCCCGGGCCAGCTCCGCGAGGCGCTCCATCTCCGCGCGCGTGTAGACGACGCCGGTCGGGTTGCCCGGGTTGCTGAACAGGATGGCCCGCGTGCGGGGAGTGATCAGCGCCTCGAAGACCGCGGTGGGGGGCAGGCGGAAGCCGTCGTCCACGCGGGCGGGCACGGGCACCACCGTGACGGCGGCCGCCGTCGCGAAGCCCAGGTAGTTGGTGTAGAAGGGCTCGGGCACGAGGATCTCGTCGCCGGGATCGGTGAGGGCGTAGAGGGTGAAGAGTATGGCCTCGCTACCGCCGGTGGTGGTGATGACCTGCTCGGGCGCGAGGTCCACGTTCCAGCGCTTCCAGTAGTCGGCCACGGCGCGGCGGAAGATGGGCAGCCCGGCGCTGTGCCCGTAGGCCAGCACCTTCTCGTCGTAGCTCCGGTAGGCCTCGATCATCGCGCGCGGCGTGGGGATGTCCGGCTGGCCGATGTTCAGGTGGAGGATGGCCACGCCGTCCGCCTTGGCGGCATCGGCGTAGGGAACCAGGCGGCGGATGGGGCTGGCCGGGACGGCCCGGCCGCGGGCGGACAGGCGCGGCTTCGTGTTGGTGGGCATCCTCGCTTCCTCCTGGACTGGCGACGGCTCCAGGATACTCCCCGGCGCGACGGTCCTCAAGAGGGCGCGGCGTGCGCCGCCGGGCGCGGTCCGCGCGGCGGCGAGCGACGCGAGGCCGGACCGTCCCCGGGCTCGGGTGCCGGCGCCCTGACAGGGATGCGCATCCGCTGACAGCACGGCACGGGATCGTGACAATCGGCGCTGCCATGATGTCACTTCTTCGCCTTGGCTAACTCGCCGCCCTTTCTGGCATTGAGGCCATAATCCATTCCATGAAAGCATGTTACTACTGCGACGCGCATGCGCGGCGAAGTTGGCAAGGGTGTTGCTGGTGTCGAGGCGAATGACGAGCCTGCATGACCCAGAGGTCAAACGATACGCCGGCCCGAGAGCCGGAGGGAGCAAGGAGGAGACGCCATGACGCTGGTCAAGTGGAAGCCCCAGAGCAACACCATGCTGAGCGAGTTCGACCGCCTGTGGAGCGACTTCTTCGGCGGCACGCATTGCCCCGAGAGCTGCGACTGGTCGCCGCGGGTGGACATCGTGGAAACCAACAAGAGCTTCGAGCTCATGGTCGAGGTGCCGGGCCTGGACAAGAACGACATCCGTCTGAAGGTGGACGACCAGGTCCTGATCATGAGCGGCGAGCGAAAGTCCGAGGACGAGAAGGAGGGCCGCAACTATCGGCGCGTGGAGCGCTTCTACGGCAAGTTCGAGCGGCGCTTCCGCCTGCCCTCGGAGGCCGAGCTGGACAAGATCGAGGCCGCCTACACGAACGGCGTGCTGACGATCACCGTGCCCAAGAGCGAGAAGGTCGCCGGCCGGGAGATCCAGGTCAAGTAACCGACAGGGCCGGGCCGCACGCAGCAGGGGCCCGCGGCGGACGCCGCGGGAGGGTCGGCCCGGCCCGCTTCTTCTCTCCCCCCACTGAGCCCCCGATGCCCGCCGAGCACTTGCCTCGGCGGGCGTTTTCGTCTAGATTGGGTTGCCAAGGGCCCTTAGCTCAGCTGGTAGAGCGCTGCGTTCGCAATGCAGAGGTCAGGAGTTCGATCCTCCTAGGGTCCACCTCCCACGGGCGGTTAGCTCAGATGGGAGAGCGCATGCTTCACACGCATGAGGTCACTGGTTCGATCCCAGTATCGCCCACCGGCTAAGAGCCCCTTCGCAAGCCCTGCGAAGGGGTTTCCCTTTGTTGCCACGGATCGCTGGGGGAGGCCGTCGACGGCGGCCAGCGGGCGGCCGGGTAGCGGGCGCTCCGACATCGCTGCCGGTCAGGGGGTCGGCTGGCGCCGGCGCGCGGTCCACAGCTCGATGGCCGCGAAGAGCGACTTCGCGTGCAGGGGCTTGGCGACGTAGTCGTCCATGCCGGCATTGATGCAGCGCTCGCGGTCCCCCTTCATCGCGTGGGCGGTCAGGGCGATGATGGGGATCTCCCGGTCGAGGACCTTCGCATCGGGTTCGCGGATCCGGAGGGTCGCCTCGAGGCCGTCCATCTCGGGCATCTGGACGTCCATCAGCACCAGGTCGAAGCGCTCCCGCTCCAGGGCGGCGATGGCTTCGGCGCCGTTCGCGACGACCTGGACCTCGTGCCCCTGCTTCTCGAGGAGACGGATGGCGAGGATCTGGTTCACTGGGTTGTCCTCGGCGAGCAGGATCTTCTGCGGCCGGCGCGGCAGGTGGTCGCGGCTCGCCCTGGCGGCCGCCGCCAGGCTCCGTCCCGGGACGCCGAGCGCCTTCAGCGCGGCCGCGAGCAGGTCCGAGGACCGCACCGGCTTGGTGACGGCGTCGGCGGCGCCCAGCTCGCGGCAGCGTGACGCCGCGTTCGAGCAGCGCGGCGGGGTGAGCAGGACCAGCGCGGTGTCCCCGCCGGCGGGCCCGCTCCGGATCGCCCGCGCGAGGTCGAAGCCCCGGCGAGCCGGCAGGCCGTCGTCGAGGACCGCGAGGGCGTAGGGATCGCCGGCGTCCCGGGCGCGGGCCAGCTCGTCGAGGGCCGCGTCGCCGTCCGCCAGGCAGTGCGGCCGCAGCCGCCAGTGCGTCAGCAGCTCGTGCAGGACCACCCGGCAGGTGGCGTTGTTCTCCACAACCAGGACGCGGAGGCCCGCGGGGATCGCGGCGGGCGACGGCCCGGGCTCCTGCCGCCCGTCCGCGGGCAGGCCGAGCCGGATGTCGAAGGTGAAGGTGCTGCCCTGCCCCGGCTCGCTGGCGACGCCGATCGTGCCGCCCATCATGTGGACGAGGCTCGCGGTGATGGCCAGGCCGAGCCCCGTCCCGCCATAGGTGCGGCTCGTCGAGCCGTCCACCTGCTCGAAGGCGCCGAAGATCGATTCCCGCTTCTCCGGCGGGATGCCGATGCCGGTGTCGCGCACCAGGAAGCGCAGGCGCAGATCTCCCTCGCCCCCGTCCACACGATCGGCGTGGATGAAGACCTCGCCCGACTCGGTGAACTTCACCGCGTTGCCCACCAGGTTCACCAGGATCTGCCGGAGCCTGCCGTCATCGCCGAACACCGCGTCCGGGATCTCGGGCGGGATGTGGTAGATCAGCTCGAGGCCCCGGCTCTCCGCGCGCAGGGCGAGCAGCCGGACCGCGCGGTCGACGCAGTCGCGTAGGCTGAAGTCCACCGGGTAGATCTCCATCTTACCCGCCTCGATCTTCGAGAAGTCCAGGATCTCGTTGATCACCTCCAGCAGCCACTCCGCCGACTCCTTCGCCATGGTCAGGTACTCCCGCTGCTCGCCGGACAGCTCGGAGTCGAGGGCCAGCTCGGTCATGCCGAGGATGCCGTTGAGAGGCGTGCGGATCTCGTGGGACATGTTGGCGACGAACTCGCTCTTGGCCCGGTTCGCCTTCTCGGCGACGCGCTTGGCCTGCCGGAGCTCCTCCTCGAACCGGATGCGCTCGGTGATGTCCCGGAAGCACCAGACGCGGCCGGCGACCCGGTCGTCCATGCGCAGGGGCGAGGAGAAGCGCTCGAAGATGCGCCCGTCCTTGAAGGCCAGCGTGTCGCGGTCCTCCGCGAAGGACCCGTAGAGCTGCCGCACCTTGGCGAGGAAGGACGCGGGATCGACGAGCTGGTCCAGCACGAAGCGGAGCAGCTCGTCGTCGTCCCGCGACTCGGCCAGCGCCGGCGCGATGCGCCACATCTCGAGGAAGCGCGAGTTCCGGTTCGTGACCCGGCCCTCGCCGTCCACGACCAGGATCCCCTCGCCGGTGGACTCGATGGTGGCCCGCACCAGCTCCTCGCTCCGGCGGAGGGTCCGGATCGCGTTGACCCGCTGGATGATGACGCCCGCCAGGTTCAGATAGGTGCCGACGATGTCCTTGAGCCGGAGGTCCTGACCTGGCGGCAGGCGGACGAGTCCGACCGCGACCAGCTCCCCCTCGCGGACGCAGGCGAGCTGGTGGCATTCCCCGTCGAGGTGCGACAGGGTCTTGGCGAGCTCGGGGAGCATGATCTTCAGGAGGCAGGTCTCGCGGCGGCCGCAGGCCCAGACCAGCTCCCGGCTGAAGTGCTGTATCGTCTCCTCCGGCAATGTCGCCGCCGACCCCTTGCTGATCTGCGGGATGGCGAGGCCCGCGGCGCCGGCGGCATCCACCGCCTGGAGGGTCATCCGCCGGGAATCCGTTTCGACGGAGGCGATGGCCGCGAGGGAGGCCTCGCAGAGGCGGCGCAGGTTGCGGCAGAGGACGTGGTACACCTCGTCGTCCGTGACGCCTTCCACCTCCACGACCGTGTCGTAGAGGATCCGAAAGGCCGTGTTCCGCCGCTCCAGGATCTTCTGGGCCCGGGACTCCGCCTCCTCGCGGATCGCTGTGTCGTCGAGCAGGTCCGTCTTCAACAGCGGCCTCAGGGGGTTCGCGGGTGTTTCTCTTCGGCCGCGCCGGCCGGGACGAGGACCTCGTCGGCGGGGGGCGCCGTCGCCGGCGTCCGCGCGATGGCGTCGCGCCGGGTGCCGCGCTCCTCGCCGCTGTGCGCCGCCAGGACCGGTGGCGCGTCGACTCGCTGCCACCGTAGCCGGCGCGGGCGGATCCGGACGTACCAGGCGACCGCCGCCGCGGCCAGGGCCGCCGTCACCCAGGGGGCGCCGACGCCGAGGAGGTCCGGCAGCAGGAGCTGCTGGACCTGGTAGCCCGACGCGAGCAGGGGATTCAGCCCGTAGACGACGAGGGCCATGCCGGGCGCGAAGGCGGCGAGGACGACCAGGTAGTTCAGGTTCCCCTCGCCGAGCTGGCGGAGGGTGCCGAGGATGCAGCCGCCGGTCATCAGGATCCCCATGCCGAACAGGACGCCCGACAGGATGTTGTAGAACCCGGCGCCCCGGATCTGGCCGACGGCCTTGAGTCCCAGTTCGGGACGGATCTTTCCGGACAGGAGGAAGCCGACGCTCGTGATCGCGAAGACGATGAGCAGCAGCCGCAGGAACCGCCGGCCGCGGCCGCTGAAGATCTCCCCGAGACCGTGGGCCACGCAGAACCCGGCGCGCTGCACGAAGAAGCCGAAGCCCACGCCGAACAGGAAGCCGATCGTCAGGAAGAGGGGGAAGCTCATGAGGCCACCTCCCCGTGGTCGAGCCGGAACATGATCCAGGCTCCGATGAGGATTCCCGCCGCCGAGAGGAAGGACGAGACCGAGAGCATCGGCATGCCGGTGACGAAGGCGGTGGTGCAGGTCCCGGGCGCCACGGTGACGCCCATGCCGATGAGCACGCCCCCGAGGATCATCCGCGGCAACTGCCGGCGCTGCGGCGGGCGGAGGCGGAACTCCCGGCCCGCCTGCGCGCCGAGGAAGGCGCCGGTGATCACGCCGGCGTTCACGGCCATGGCGAAGAGGAACTTGTTCCCCGGTCCCCACTGCCCGATCATGGGCAGGAAGCTGCTGCCCCCGATCCAGAACTTGTGGATCGCGAGGTACATGGCGACGTTCCACAGCGCGAAGAGCGCCATGAGCGTCGTCGATCGTCGGTACCATTTCATGGCTGGCATCCTCTGCCTCCTGAAGCCGTCGCGAGCGGCGGGCGGCTATCTCCGGGTTACGATGATTTCCCAGTGCCTTCCCTGGTTCACGATTTCCAGCGTGAAGCCCTCGTACTCCGACAGCTCCTCCGGCACCGACTTGAGCGCCAGCGGATCGTCGACGCAGAAGCGGGCGGTCTGCCCGCTCTCGAGCCTCAGAGCCTCGCGGATGAGATTGACGACCGGATACGGACAGATCTGTCCGAGCAGATCGACTTCCCTATCGTCCATCGGCACACCTTTCCCAGAAGCATCGGAGTGGTGCGAAAGTTACAATCCGTTGCCTGTCATCAGGTTACGCGGACTCCTCCGACGGTCGGATCCACCGGACGGCCATTAGAGAAATCGGCGCGGGAGGCCGACCTCTTGAGGGATCTCTTTGTGGGCATGGAAGTTGGCACGGATCGCCGCGCCGCCAGTTTTTGCTGGCAACAGCGGCCCGTTCCCTGCATCCTTATGTCAGAGCTTTCATTCGCACGAAGGTGCGGCGGCCTTGGAGACGGGGCGATCGAAAAGGCCGGGTGAGGTGGGTCTCACCGATCGTTGGCTCGCCCGGAAAGGAGGTGGTCCTAGTGAGTTCAGGTATACACGGCTTGGCGGAGGTGACGTCCCCGCGCTAGCGGGCCTCCCCGAAGCGTGACGCCGAACGGGATCACCCCCCTGCGCGGGGTAACCCAACGTCACCGAAGCTGAACCTCCAGGGGCTCCACCCGACGGGTGGAGCCCCTTTCTCATGCCGACGCCAGCGGGCCCGGCCCGCAGGGCGGTAAGCCGCGCCGCCCCGCTGCGCTGCGCTGGGATCCGCGCCCGCGCGTCAGGCCCTTGGCCGCCGCCGGGCCGCGTGCTAGATTGGGCACGCCCGGCTCCGGAATGCCTCCGTCCGGCAAGGAGGTCATGTCGTGAAGACGACCGCCCTGGCCCTGCTCGCCCTGCTTCTCCCCGCCACCGTCTGCGCCGCGCCGTCCCTGGGCGGCCTCGTCGACCAGGAGTTCCCGCTCCTGGCCGGCGAGGGCACCGGCACCATCCGCGCCCACCTGGACGCGGCAGCGCCGCTGGTGCTGGTCGTCTGGAAGAGCGACTGCCCGCACTGCCTGGAGAACGTCGTCCAGGCCGGCGGCGTGGACGCGCGCCTGCTGGGCGTCAACTTCGACGCCGGGCGCTGGCAGCCGGGGCGGTTCGCCGCCGATCGGGGCGTCGCCTATCCGCAGCTCCACGATCCATCCGGCCTGGTGGCCGGCGCCCTCGGCGCGGCGCCCTTCAGCATCACCATCGCCGTCCTGGACGGAACCGGCCGCGTGCTGGCCGTCGACTACGACAGCGTGCCCGACGCCGAGGCCGCCATCCGCGAGACGCTCCGCGGACTCGGCGGTGGGCCCGGCCCGGCGGCGGCGCCGCCGCGAACGCGGCCGGAAGCCCCGCGCGCGGCGCCGCCGCGCGCCGCCCGGGCGGGGAAGCGTCCCGCGGACGACGCCGCCGGCGCCGGAGCAGAGGGCGAGGGTGTCTACCCGATCATCCAGACCTCGGGCCGCGCCCGCGTGCGCTGGCTGGGCGTCGGCCTGCGCGACGAGATCGCGCCGGGCACCTGCGCCGTCGGGGGCCCCTACGGCGAGGCCATCGCGAACGACCGCGACCTGATCTACCGCCTGCGCTACGAGGTCACCGCGCGCGTCAGCCCCTGGGTGTCGGCGGGCGGCATGATCCGCGTCAGCAACGAGGATCCGGCCCTGCTCGAGCGGGGGCCCGAGTACCTGTCGAGCGAGTACGGCAGCGCCTTCGTCGAGCTCGCCCGCTGGGACTGGCGCCTGCGCGCCGGCTACTACGGCGTCGCCCTGACGCCGCTGACCCTGCAGCGCTGGGACTTCGCCGACAATCCGCCCCAGGCCGGCTCGGGCGGCGCCGGCGGCTGCGCGGCCTGCGGCGCCGCCGGGCGGGGCGTCTCGCTCGCGGCCCTGGACGACCTGGGCCCGGAGATCACCTTCGAGGGCGCGCGCCTCGCCGGCGCGCCGCGGCCCTGGCTGGCCGTGCAGGTCCTCTACGCGCGTCCCCTGCGGGCGCGCGACTACGGCGACCCGGACGGCCTCCAGTTCCGCCAGGACCTCCTGGCCGGCCGCGCCGAGCTGTCGGCCGGCCTGCTCGCCGGCGGGCGCAGCGTCCTGGGCGCCACCTACGTCGCCGCCGGGGACGACCGCGCCTCGGCCCTGTACCCGCCGATGGCCGTCAACCCCGTCGTCCACCGCGACGAGGTCTGGTCGGTGGACGCATCGACGCCCCTGGCCGCCGGGCTGTCCCTGCGGGCCGAGGTCGCGCACAGCTGGCTGGGGGACCACTACGCCAGGGAGGCAGGCGATGGCGCCAGCGACTGGGGCTACATGGCGGAGCTGTCCTTCGCGCGCGATGGATACCCCCACGCCGCCGTGGCCTGGCTGAGCCTGGGCGAGGAGTTCGCCGCCGCCTACGGGGCCCTCACCTACCGGCCGGGCGGCGAGGGCCTGCGCGCCACCGTGGACTGCGCCGCCGACCGGTGGGGGGCGGCGGCCTTCGTCAAGCGCCTGACGCCGGAGGCCGGCGCCGAGGA
>JAFGBK010000057.1 GCA_016933175.1 Candidatus Krumholzibacteriota bacterium
ATAGCCGGCCAGGTGCTGCATGACGTTGACGTGCCGCCCCGGCGACACGATGCGGCGCATGGCCGACAGGAAGCCCTCCTCGTAGCGATCCAGCAGCTCCGCCGCCCGCAGCGAACCGGCCGTGGCCACCAGGCGCCCCAGTTCGCGGGCGGCCTCCTGGTCGTGGGCCATGAGCAGGGTCTTGTGGGCCGTGTGGAAGGCCACCACGTCCGCCGCCGCCGCGCCGCCCGCCTCGCGCAGGCGCAGCCAGCGGTCGTGGGCGAAGACCCGCGTGACGAAGTGCTCGCGCAGGCGGGCGTCGTGGAGGCGGCCCTCCTCCTCCAGGGGCAGCAGGGGATAGCGCGCCTGCAGGGCCTCCACCCAGAGGCCGATACCCGTGCGCGCGGGCACGTCGTTGCGGTCGTACAGGCGCACGCGCTCCATGCCGCAGGACGGCGAGTCCTTCTTGAGGACGTAGCCCCGCAGCCGCAGCGGCGCCAGCTCATCCACGCGACGCCGGCAGAAGTCGCGCATGGCCCCGGTGTGGTCGCGGCCGCTGCGCCCCTCCACGAGGCGCGTCTCGCCGTTCGCCCGCTTGAGGCGCAGGGACTCGCGCGGCACCCCGAGGCCCAGCTCCACCTCCGGGCAGACCTTCACGAAGTCGAACCACTCGGCCAGGACGTCGCTGACCCAGCGGTCGCGCTTGTGGCCGCCGTTCCAGCGGACCATGTCCCCCATGATGCAGGCGCTCACGCCCACGGGGATCTTGGCATCGGTCATGGCGTGCTCCTCTCGGCGGCGCGCAGGCGCCCGTGGGCGTCCAGTGCCCGGCGGCGGCCCACGTCCGGATCCACCAGGGGGCGTGGGTAGTCGCGGCCCAGGCGCAGGCCGGCCCCGGCCAGCGCTTCGGGCGGCGCCTGCCAGGGCGCGTGGATCCACCGCGCCGGCAGAGCCGCCAGCTCCGGCACCCAGCGGCGCACGTAGGCACCCTCGGGATCGAAGCGCTGGCCCTGACGCACGGGGTTGAAGACGCGGAAGTAGGGCGCCGCGTCGGCCCCGCAGCCGGCCACCCACTGCCAGCCCAGGGTGTTATTGGCCAGGTCCGCGTCCACCAGGGTGTCCCAGAACCAGGCGGCGCCCCCGCGCCAGTCCAGCAGGAGGTGCTTGACCAGCAGGGAGGCGGTGATCATGCGCACGCGGTTGTGCATCCAGCCCGTGGCCCACAGCTGCCTGAGGCCCGCGTCCACGATCGGGAAGCCCGTGCGGCCGCGGCGCCAGGCCTCCCGGTCGCGGGGCGCGCGGCGCCACGGGAAGCGGTCGAAGCGGGCGTCCAGGTTGTCCTCGGGCGTGGAGGGGAAGTGGGCCAGCAGGTGGTGGGCGAACTCGCGCCAGGCGAGCTGGCGAAGGAAGGCCTCGGCGGCCGGGGCCAGGGACGGGTCGGCCACGGTCCGGCGGTGGACGGCGTACCAGACCTGGGCCGGGCCGATCTCACCGAAGTGGAGGTGGGGCGACAGGCGCGAGACGCCCTCGACGTCGGGCCGGTCCCGGTCCACGGGGTAGGCGGCCAGGGCGCGGTCCAGGAAGCGGCGCAGGCGCCGGGCGGCGCCCGCCTCGCCGGGCTGCCAGGCCTCGCCGAAGCCGCCGGCCCAGTCGACGTCCGGCAGCAGGCCGAGATCCGCCAGGGCCTCGGAGCGCGGCCAGCGCGGCGGCGGCGCGAGGCGGCGCGGCGCGGCGGGCGGCGCCGGGGGCTCGAGCTCGGCCTGGAGGGCCTTCCAGAAGGGCGTGAAGACGCGGTAGGGCCTGCCCTGCCGGTTGCGCAGGGCGCGGGGATCGGCCAGCAGGGAGCCGCCAAAGCGCCCCGCAGCGATGCCGCGCTCCGCCAGGGCCGCCGCGACGGCGCGCTCCTGCTCGCGAGCGGCGGGCTCCCAGCGGTCGTTCCAGTAGGCGGCGGCGGCGCCCGTCGCCGCGGCGATCTCGACAAGGGCGGCCGGAACGTCGCCGCGGCGCAGCACGAGGCGCGATCCGCGCTCGCGCAGGGTGTCGTCGAGCGCAGCCAGGGATTGGTGCAGCCACCAGCGCGACGCCGCGCCGGGCGCCCAGCCGCCCTCCTCGCCCGGCGACCAGACGACGACCGGCACCACGGCCCCACCAGCCTCGGCGGCGGCCCGCAGCGCGGGATTGCCGGCGAGGCGCAGATCCTGCCGGAGCCAGACGATGGCGGTGGGCGCGGGCATGAAGCTCCTCAGTGCAGGAGGACGAGGCGATGACTGAGTGTCGCCTCCCCGGCGCGGAGGCGCAACAGGTAGACCCCGGCCGACAGCCGGCGCCCGGCGCCGTCGCGGCCGTCCCAGGCCAGGGTGTGCACCCCCGCGGTGGCCTCCCGGACGGGGAACGCGCGCAGGCGGCGGCCCGCCACGTCGAACAGGGACGCCTCCACGCGCGCCGCCCCGGCGAGGGAGTAGCGCAGGCGCGCGCCGCCCCGGCAGGGGTTCGGCGCCGACATCAGGACCAGGGGCGAGCCGGCCGGACCGGCCGGCGCCGCCGTGGGCCCGCAGTCCAGCAGGTAGTCCACCTCGGGCAGGGAGTCCAGGCGCGCCGTGAAGGTCTGCCAGGCCGCTGCGTCGCCCTTGAGGACGCGGTCCAGCCAGGGCCGCAGCAAGAGCATGGCGATGGCCTGCTGCTCGGTGCGGGTCAGGGTGGGCGACGGGCAGCCGCTCTCACCCAGGCTGCAGGTGAAGTTGTAGGCGGCGAACTGGCAGTGGCTGCCGCCGAGGAGGTTCGCCCAGGCGCGGCAGTCCGAGGCGAGGTTCTCGTGGATGGGCAGCTGGTGCTGCTCCGCCGGGGCGACGCAGTCGTGGGAGCCTGAGAACTGGAGGCTGGGGGCCGTCACGGAAGCGGCGGCGGCCGCCGCCGAGGGGTTCGTCTCGGCCGCGGCGAAACCCACCAGGGCGGCGATGTCCGGATCCGAGGCCGCGGCCAGCACCGCCGCGCCGCCGCCCATGGAGTGCCCCATGACGCCGCCGGCCGCGGCCACGGCGCCGTACAGCGGCGAGGCCGGGGTGGCCGCCTCCACCTGGAGGGCGCGCAGGACGAAGGCCAGATCGAGGCCAAAGTCCTCGTGGTCGGGGAACAGCTCGCCGCCCGTGCGCGGCAGGGCCACCACGTAGCCCGCGGTAACGAGGTCCTCCCAGATCCAGCCGTAGACGCTCCAGGGCATGAGGTAACCGTGGCCGCAGGCCAGAGGCGGGAAGCCGCCCGGCGGCGGCGGGGCCGCCGGCACGCCCTCGCCGGCCTGCAGGGCGGGGTAGTAGACCTCGGTGGGGATCTGGCGGTCGTCGCGCTCGGGATCGACGTAGGTGCGGGACACGTGGCCGATATCCAGCGCCGCCGCGGCGGCGGCGACGAGGGCGAGGGCGACGGCGGCCAGGAAGGCGGCAGCGGGAATGCGATGGCGACGGAACATGGCGACCTCCTTGGACCCATGATTCTACTACAGCCGCCAGCGGCCTTGGACTCGCGAATCTGAGCGCGGCCGGCGCCGCGGCTGCGTTGCGGCTCGGCGCGCCGAACATCCCGCTTGTGCTCGCTCGCGGGATGGACAACACTCTGCTGGCAAGGGTGTCACAGAAAAGCGACAGGTGTCGGAATGCCCATCGACTACCAGGTCGGTGAGGACGGACGCTTCGTTCACATGGCAGCCGGCGAACATCTGGGGCCGGATGAGCTGCTGGACTGCGTGCGCCGCCTCTACGCGGACCCGGCGGCCAGGCCCGGATTCCTCCTGCTCGTGGACCTGTCGCGCACGGCGCGCGTCGGCGTCACGCACGAGACTCTCGAGCAGATCGTGCCGGTGATCCGCTCCGATCCCGAGCGGCGCCGGGGCGGCAAGACGGCCATCGTCGCCGCCACCAACGCGAGCTTCGAATTGAGCCGCTTCTACGAACAGCTCGCCGGCGCCGAGAACGTGGACGTCATCGTCTTCAACAGTGTGGACGTGGCGAAGATCTGGCTCGGCGTCGCCTAGGCGGATTTCCTGGCTTCCATAATGCATTGATGCCCGGCACGGCGTCGCGCGCCGCGAAGCTCGATGCGAGCGGCGGCGGGCAAGGCCCCGCGCGACTCAGTAGCGCGCCTTGACAGCGCTCCAGGTCGCCGCGCGCGCGGCCGTCTCGTCGCAGCCCACGTCGCGGGCGCCGATCAGGCCGCAGGCCACGCCGTTGGGGTGGTTCCCCGGCGCGCAGAACGAGTCGCTCTGCAGCAGGCAGTTGCCGCTGCCGGTGATGCCGCAGAGCTCGGGATCCTCCGAGAAGTTGCTGATCTCGGACAGCCCCCCGGCGAGGCAGTCCACCCAGTCGCCCAGCTCGTTGCCGAAGACGTCGCTGCACGCGGCGTCGATCGTCCCCGTGTCGCCCCATTCGCCGCAATAGGCCGCCGCGCCCATGGTGTTGAAGGCGACGACGCAGTTGACGATCCCGGTGTGCGCGCCGAAGGCGCAGTAGATGCCGGCGCCCAGGTTGGAGACGTTCTCGACGAGGGTGCAGTTCGTCAGCGTGGCGTCCACCATGTGGGTGGCCGCGAAGGCGCCGCCCTGGTTGGCGCCGTTGCCGAGGAACAGGCACCCGTTGATCTCCGGATAGCAGTCCACCAGCGACGAGTAGACGTAGACGCCTCCGCCCCGGCTGGTGGCGCAGGTGTTGCCCATGAAGTCGCACTGGAGGAGGCTGGCGTCCCCTCCCGTCGTGTAGACGCCACCGCCGCACATGATGGCCTCGTTGTCGGCCACGGTGACGGCCTCGCAATCCAGGTCGGAGTCCTCGGACGCGAAGAGGCCGCCTCCCTCGTAGGCGCTGTTGCCCCGGACCTCGCAGTCCACGAGCTGCGCCGTCGCGCCGGAGAAGGCGGCCAGGCCGCCCCCCTGGGACGAGGCAGCGTTGTCCTCGACGGCGCAGCGCAGTAGGGTGGCCGTGGATCCCGACAGGTAGACGCCGCCACCGTCCGCGGCCATGCATGCGGACACGACGCAGTCGGTCAGCTCGACGGCGCTGGCGTCCACGTTGAGGCCGCCGCCGCTTCCGTCCGTCACGCCGCGGGTCAGGGTGAGGGCCTCGATGCGGACCGTCCCGGCCACGGACGCCACGTTGAGCACCTCGTCCATCTGCTCGGCGTCGATGACCACGTCGGCGGGATCGCCCGTGGCGCCGCGCAGGACGACAGCCGCGGCCATGATCAGGCCGTGCTCCTGGTAGGTGTCGGCGGCGACGAGGACGGTGTCGCCCGCGGCCGCGGCGTCCAGCCCGGCCTGGATGGTCGGCTGCCCGCCGGGCACGTGGACGGTGGCGGCCAGGGGTCCGGCCGCCGGGATCGCGGCGAGCAGGATCGAGGCGGCGGCGGCGAGGCGTGCGCGCATGGGTCATCTCCTTCCTCGGTGGCGGAATCCGAGGGAGGATTCTACATCAATTATCCGTTGATGGGAAGGCGCGCTCGCCGCCTCCCCGCGCGGCGTGGCCGCCTCGCGCCGGGCGGCCGCGCGGCGCGGCGCCCGTCACTCCGCCGCGGCCTTGAGGACGGTCTCCATGGCCCGCCCGCTCACGGAGTCCAGGATCTCCGTGACGGCCTCCGTGTGACGCGCCTTGGGACTCATCAGCGCGTCCTCGATCATGAAGACGCCGTAGTCCCGCTCCAGGGCGCCGAAGTAGGTGGCCAGCACGCAGCCCGTGGCGCTGAGCCCGCACAGGAACACGGTGTTGACGCCCAGGTCCTCCAGCAGCGCGTCGAGCTCGGTGTCCACGAAGGCACAGGGGTGGCTCTTGACCACCTGGGGGTCGTCCTCGGTGACGTTGACCGACTCGGGGAACCGGAACTCCTCGCTCTCGACGCCGGGCCCCCACTGCGGGTCCGTGTGGTGGACGCGGATCACGGGGCGCCCGTACTGCCGGAAGAGCCAGATGGCGCCGTTGATCACGCGCAGGGCGCCGTCCGTCTCGCTCTGGTCCATCCGGGGCAGGTAGGCGTTCTGGATGTCGATGACCAGCAGCGCCGGCACCACCGGCTCGGCCTCGTCGGCTTCCGGGGGAGCGGCGGCCAGGGCGGGAAGCTTCGACGCCGTCAGGACCAGGGCCGCCAGCAGGGCGGCATGAACCCATCGTCTCATCATCGCACCTCGTGGTTGGCGGATCGATCGGCGGCGGCGCGCGGGATTGCGCGTGCGCCTCGCCGGTCGACGTATCGGTTGCCGGCGGCGCGCGCCGCCGCGCGCTAGACTACACGGGCGGGACGTCCGCCGCAACGGCCGCCGGCATCTCCCGCGCCGCGCGCAGGAGCAGCTCGGCCAGGGTGGCCAGGTCGCGCAGGTTGTGCTCCCAGATGCCCGACAGGTGGGTGAGGTCCCCGAAGCGCACGAAGTCCTCCCAGACGCGCGGCACCTCGCTGCCGGCCACATCATTCAGGCGCCTGCGGCCGAGCACCCATCGCTCCAGGGTCTGCAGGCGGCAGTCGGGCAGGCGCCGCTTCCAGAGCCGCCGCGACAGGTGGAGCAGGTCCAGGTGGCTGAAGGCGAGTGGCGCGAGGAAGCCGTGGAAGCGCAGGCGGCTGACCAGGAAGGGCGCGTCGAAGCTGCGCCCGTTGAAGGTGACCAGGAAGCCGCGCCGCGCCAGCTCGGGCAGGAAGGCCGCCAGCACGGCTGCCTCCTCGTCGAAGTCGCGGGCGAAGAGCTGGGTGACGGTCAGCGGCAGCTCGCCGGGGCCGAGGGTCATGAAGCCGATCATGACGATGATGCCGCGGTGCAGGCCCGTGGTCTCCAGGTCGAGGAAGAGCAGCTCCTCGGCGCGGGCCGACGGCAGGCGGTCGGCGTCGCCGGCCAGCCCGGCCAGGACGTCCGTCTCGGGCAGGCCCGCGACGAGGGCCGCGCCCAGGCCGCGCAGGTGGGCGAGGCGCGCCTCGACGTCGACGTCGCGGCGCAGGCAGCGGCCGCGGGCGTTCGCCGCCTCGGCCGCGCCCACCAGCTCGGCGAGGGTGGCGGCCGCGGGCGTCTCGGGCCAGAGGCGGTCCAGGGCGGCGGGGCGCAGGGCGTCGTGCGTCCGCCGGAGGCGGGCCAGGTCCTCGAGGACGCCCGCGAGCCGACCGTCCGCGCTCATCCGGCGCCGTCCGCGTGTTCGGCGGCCTCCCCGGCGTATGCCGCGGCGGCCGTGTCGCCCCGCGCCGCGACGTCGCGCGCGGGCGAAGCCGCCGCCTCGCCCAGCAGCAGGTCGATCAGCGCCCGCGCGGCCGCCTTGCCGGGGATGGCGAAGTCGGGGCTCAGGTCCGGGTCCTCGTGGCGCCCCGGCGCGGACGCCGGCAGCCCCACGCAGGCCGGGCAGCCGCCCTCGCAGGGGCAGGCCGCCAGGATGTCCCGGCAGGCGCCCAGCAGCCGCTCCAGCTCGTCGAAGCCCACGCGGCTGTAGCCCAGGCCGCCGTGGAAGCGGTCGTAGACGAACAGGGCCGTGCGCCCGAGGTTGCTGGCGTCCACCACGCCCCCCAGATCCGAGCGGTCGCACATGGCGAAGAAGGGCAGGGCGGCCAGCGCCAGGTTCTTGAGCCCCGCCATGGCCTCGGCCAGCTTGTGACCCGCCGCGGCCAGGGCCGCCGCCGTGTCCGCCGTGGGTGCGATCCACAGCGCCCGCGTCTCCAGGTGGTGCCAGGGCAGGTCCAGCTTGCCCCAGCCGATGGAGTCCATGCTGCCGAACTTGATCTTCTTGAAGGCGAAGGTGGTCTGGCTCACGGTGACGTCGCCGAAGCCGAGGGTCAGCGTCTCGCCCGGCGCGCCGGCCGGCGTGACGGCCACGCTCTCCAGGTCCGCGTCCAGGCGGATCTTCTGCTCGGTGATGGACTGCGTGTAGTAGTCCACGGCGCGCCGCTCGACGAAGGCCACCTTCTGGTCCAGGTCCAGCTCGCGCACGAAGTGGGTCTCGCCGTCGTGGAGGTAGACGGCCTCGGGGTAGACGAGCTGGCAGGCGCCCAGCACGTCCACGTTGCCGATGACCGCGTCGCCCGGCACGGCGACGATGCTCACCGTGTCCAGGACGCTCTTGCGCAGGTTCACCTCGCCGGCCGGGTAGCTGGTGGTGGCGTGGAAGACCTGGTCGCCGGCCCGGCGCAGCTCGCCGCGCTGCTCGAGGATCTCCGTGACGCCCCCGGTGAGCGGGCCGAACAGCTCGGCGTCGCCCTCGGTCAGCGGCAGCTCGTAGGCCGCGCAGCGGAGCTGGGGCAGCAGCACGAAGGGGTTCTCGTGGTCGGCCACGGCCCGCTCGGGGTTCTGGCGGAAAAAGAACTCCGGGTGGCGCATGAGGTACTGGTCGATGGGATCGTTGTGGGCCACCAGCACCGCGCAGCTCTCGTCCGTGCCGCGTCCGGCGCGGCCGGCCTGCTGCCAGGTGCTGGCCACCGTCGGCGGCATGCCCACCAGCAGGGCGGCGTCCAGGCTGCCGATGTCGATGCCCAGCTCCAGGGCGTTGGTGGACGAGACCGCCATCAGCTCGCCGCTGAACAGCTGCCGCTCGATCTCGCGGCGCTCCTCGGGCAGGTAGCCGCCGCGGTAGGCGCGCAGCCGCGGCGCCAGGTGGGGCGCCTCGCGCAGCAGCGCGTCGCGCGCGTAGCGGTAGATGAGCTCGCTGGATACCCGCGTGCGGCTGAAGCAGATCACCTGCCGGCCCAGCTTGACCAGGCGCACCAGCAGCTCGCGGGCCTCGCCGTTCGCGCTGCGCCGCTCGCCGCCCCGCTCCTCGAGCGCCGGCGGGTTCCAGAAGACGAAAAGCTTGGGCCCGCGCGGGCTGCCGTCGTCGTCCACCAGGGTGACCGGCGCGCCCAGCACCTGCTCGGCCAGCTCGCGCGGGTTGCCGATGGTGGCGCTCGAGGCGATGAAGACCGGGTTCGAGCCGTAGTGCCGGCAGATCCGCCGCAGGCGGCGCATGACGGCGGCCACGTTGGAGCCGAAGATGCCGCGGTAGCTGTGGATCTCGTCGAGGACGACGAAGCGAAGATTCATGAAGAAGCGCGCCCAGCGCGTATGGGCGGGCAGGATCCCCGCGTGGAACATGTCCGGGTTCGACAGGATCAGGCGCCCCTCGGCGCGCAGGCGCCGGCGCGTGTGCGTGCTGGTGTCGCCGTCGTAGGTGCCGAGGCGGAAGGCGCGGCCCAGCTCGGGCAGGGCCTCGGCCAGGCGCCGCGCCGTCTTGAGCTGGTCCTGCGCCAGGGCCTTGGTGGGAAACAGGTAGAGGGCCGTGGCGTCGTCGTCGGCCAGGAAGGTCTCGAAGGCGGGCAGGTTGTAGCAGAGGGTCTTGCCGCTGGCCGTGCCCGTGACCACGACGACGTTCTCGCCGCGGCGCGCGGCGTCCAGGGCCGCGGCCTGGTGGGTGTACAGGCGCGCGATGCCCTCGCCGGCCAGGGCCAGGCGCAGGCTCTCGGGCAGGGCTCGCTCGGGGTCGGCGTGCCTGGCGTCGCGGGCGGCGAGCCGCTCGACGTGGGCGAGGCATCCCTCGCGTCCCGGCTCGGCGGCCAGGGCACGAAAGAGGGACTCGAGGCTCTCGCCCGGCCGCAATGCGAGCGCGGCGGCCCTCGTCACCGCAGCGACGCTTTCGCCCGCGGCGCCGATCGCGCCGGAACCGGCGCCGCCCGAGCCTGCGAAGGCGGCCTCGCGGCTGCCGGCGCGGCGCAGGACGCGGCTGCTGGCCCGCGTGGCCTCGTGGGCCGGCGCGAAGGGACCCTGGGACGGCGGCCGGGCGTCCTCGCCGGCGCGGGCCGAGCCGCGGCGCACCGGGGCGGGCGCTTCGTCGCGCCGGCGCGCCTGCGCGCCCTCGCCGGCGCCCGCGGCGGGCCGGACAGTGCCGCCCCGCGCCAGGTCGTGGCCGCAGGCCGGGCAGAAGCGCTCGCGCAGGGCGCCGAGCTGGGACAGGCGGCGGCTCGCGGCCGCCGCGGCGGACGCCGGGGCCGCGCCGGAGGGAGCGCCGCCGCTGCGCGGATCGGCCAGGGGCCGCCGCGTGGACGCCGGCGGGAGAGACAGGGCATCGGGAATCTGGAAGCCGATGGGACGGCTCGTGCGTCGGGCCATGGGAGGACCTCCACGGAGGGCGCCGTGAAAAGCGGATGCCTGGAACGAGGCGCCCCGGGAGGGGATGGGCGCGGGCGGCGGCGGGGAGGGGGCGCCGCCGACGGCGAAACTACTAGACGCCCGTATAGGTGTCAACGCTTTCCGCGAGTGCCGCCGGCGCATGGCCGCAGGCCACATCCCCGGCGGCGACGCGGCGGGCGGCGGCCCTAGCGGGACGGCCGCAAGCGGCGGCGCATGATGGGCCGCGTGGGCGAGCGGCGGGCAACCTCGCGGAAGCCCGCCTTGCGGAAGGCGGTGGCCAAGCCGTGGTAGGCGAAGGCGTCGGGCAGGCGGCCCTTCTTCGGCTCGACGGGATAGCCCTCGACGATGCGGCCGCCCCGCGCGCGCACGAAATCCACCGCCGCGTCGAGCAGGGCCCGGGTGACGCCGCGGCCCCGCCAGTCCTTCCGCACGAAGAAGCAGACCACCGACCAGACGGGCTGGCCGTCCACGGGCTTGAGGATGCGCGAGCCGGCCAGGCGGGGATAGCGCTCCCGCGGCGCCACCGCGCACCAGCCCACGGGCTCGCCGCCCGCGTAGGCCAGGAGCCCCGGCTCCTCGCCGGCCGCGACGAGAGCCTGCATGGACCGGCGGTTGCCCTCGCCCTTGCGCGCCTCGAACTCGCGCCGGCTCTGGCGATACCACATGCACCAGCAGCCCCCGCAGGCGCCCTTCTCGCCGAAGAGAGCCGCCAGGTCGCCCCAGCGATCGGGCGTCACGGGATGGACGATCGGTTTCAAGGAACCCTCCTCTAGTAGGGCAGCTTCTCCTCCGTCGAGTCCGCGGGCGCCGGCTTCCAGACGGGCAGCTTGAACTGCTCGGGCCGCGCGCGGAGCACCTCGCGCAGCCAGCTCTCGGGGTAGCCCACGGCCTGGGGCTCGCCCTCCTCGTCCTTCACGTAGCCGTCGTTGTACTTGCAGACGAGGTGCTCGCCCAGGGCGCGCCAGCGGTCCACCACCATCTCGCCATGGCTGACGCAGTAGTCGGTGAGGTAGCGCCGCGCCAGGTCGGGGTCTCCCTTCAGCAGGCGCGCGGCCGTCTCCTCGACGGCGGGCTGGAGGGCCAGCAGGTCGCCCTCCAGCTCGCGCTGCACGGTCTGCACGTCCTCGATCATGTATGAGTACTTGAGGTTCGTGAAGTTGGAGACGAAGTTGAAGACCCACCAGGCCGAATCCCAGTCGAAGGCGCCCAGGCGGCCGCGCGCGAAGGACTCGGGCACGGCGTCGATGCCGCAGTAGAGCGGCACGTAGCAGGTGAACCAGGTGTCGTCCACGCCGTACCAGAGCAGCCCGCCGACGGCGTCGGGCAGCTTCCGCCGCGACTGGGAGACCCACGAGAAGCCCGTCTGCTGCGTGGAGATGGCCCGCTCCCAGGTGTACTCGACGCCGTCGACCTCAAAGCCCATGGGCCGCCAGCGGTAGGGCGTGCCGAAGGGCCCGGCGTCCACGCCCCGCGTCATGTCGTAGTCGGTGCCCTCGTAGTGGTCGCGCATGAGGGCGAAGACGTCGGCCACGGAGAGCTTTTCATCCGGCTTGATCCAGAGCGGGTAGGGCTCGGCGCCGGCGATGCCCCGGTGGTAGTCGGCGGGCCAGTCACGGGAGGGCGCCACGCGGCGCAGCAGGCTCCAGACCCGCGTCGCGCAGTAGCGCAGGGACTTGGGGTCCGCGGGGCAGTAGGCGGCGTTGAAGCGGAAGGGCTGGCCGGAGCCGGGATCGTAGAAGCCATGCTCCACGGCGAAGTCGATGACCCGCGGCTCGTAGAGGCAGTTGTCGCGATCGTCCAGCGGGAATTCGCCGATGCGGGCCGTGTTGGCGTGGGCGCAGACGTACCCGTCGGGCACCCGCCGCGCCACCCACAGCGCCCCCTCGCCGCCGGGGCCCGGGCCGATCATCTCCATGTACCAGACCTCGTCGGGATCGGCGATGGAGAAGGACTCGCCGGTGCTGCGGTAGCCGTGCTGCGCGACCAGCTCCGTCATCACCCGGACGGCCTCGCGGGCGGTCTTCGCGCGCTGCAGGGCCAGGCGCATGA
This sequence comes from Candidatus Krumholzibacteriota bacterium, assembly GCA_016933175.1. GTDB lineage: Bacteria > Krumholzibacteriota > Krumholzibacteriia > JACNKJ01 > JACNKJ01 > JAFGBK01. Next base: position 12,131 of record JAFGBK010000057.1, read on the forward strand.
GGGTCCAGTAGTGCAGGATGCCGTCGGGATTCTGCAGCTCCTCGCGGCCCGTGAAGGTGGTCTCGCCGATGACGAGCTGGTGCTCGTTCATCAGCCCCACCACGGCGTAGGTGTGGGGCACCTGCTCGATCTCGCCCAGCACCTCGCCGCCCCAGTGCGTGATGGCCAGCAGGGAGTCCGGGTCGTGGTCGGCGGCGGGAGTGTAGTCCAGGTGCGGGTGGAACTCCCCGTCGCAGGTGTAGGTGATCATCGTCGAGCCGTCGGCCGAGGCGCCGCGGGTGACCAGCAGGTTGGTGCAGGCGGCGGCCGGCGCGGCGGCGGCGAGCAGGACGGCGGCGAGCAGGACGGCGGCTGGGCGGCGCGAGGCGCGGTGGGGCGCGAGTCTCATGAGGACCCCCTCGTGGCGAGAGACCGTGTGGCGAAGCCCCCCGAGCCTACACCGCGCGCCGGCGGCGCGGAACGAAAAAGAGGGGCGGCCCGCCGGGGCCGCCCCTCCGTCGTTCGCTCTCTTTCGGCCCGCAGCGCCTAGTGCACCCGCAGCTCCTCCACGTACCAGCGCGGATTGGTGGCCACCAGGTTCCAGGTTTCCACCACGTCCTCGCGGATCATCCGGTAGACCAGCGCGCGCGCCGCCAGGGTCAGGTCGCCCTCGCCGCTGAGGATGCTCTCGAGGAGGCCCTTCTGCACGGGGTAATGGACCACCGTGACCTTGTCCTTCTCGGGGACCTCCGCCAGCTCCCGCGCCAGGGCCACGGCGCGGTCCAGGCCGCCCACCTCGTCCACGAGGCCGTTGCCGGCGGCCTGGCGGCCGGTCCAGACGCGGCCGTGGGCCAGCTTCTCCGCCTCGGCGAAGCTCATCCCGCGGCGCTCGGCCACGTCGCGCAGCCAGTCGTTGAAGTCCGCCCAGTGACGCTCGGCGTGGATCTCCCACTGCTCGTCCGTGAAGTCGAGAACGCTGGACCACATGAGGGCGTTGGGCCCGCGGGTGACGAAGCTGTGGGTGAGGCCCAGCTTGTCGTACAGGCCCTTCATCACGAACTTGCCGCTGATGGAGCCGATGGAGCCGGTGATCGTGTTCCCGTCGGCCAGCATGCGGGTCGCGCGGTAGGCGACGTGGTAGCCGCCCGACGCGGCGACGTCCACCATGGAAACCACCACCGGTTTCTCGGCGGCGGTGATCTCCACCTCGTGGCCGATGAGGTCGCTGGTCAGGGCGTCGCCGCCGCCGCTGTTGACGCGGAAGACGATGGCCGCCACGTCCTCGTCCTCGCGGGCCCGCCGCAGATCGGCGCAGACGCTCTCGTGGCCCATCATGATGCCCAGCAGGGGATTCACGCCGCTCTGGCGGCCGCCGATGGTGCCCTGGGCGTGCACGACGGCGATCTTCTTCTTGCCCGTCATGTCCAGGTCGTCGAAGTCCACGTCCGCGTAGCGGCCCATGGACACCGTGCGCAGCTCGTCGTCATCCTCGCCCTTGAGCCGGGCCGCGAGCTCGTCCCAGTAGAGGATGCCGTCGATGAGCCCCGCCTCCCGGGCGCGGGCAGCGCCGAATTCGGCCTCCTCCATGAGGGCCGTCACCTGCGTCTCCGTGAGGCCGCGGTCCTCGCGCAGGGCGTCCACCAGTTCGCTCCAGACGTCGGCGAGGATCCACTCCTCGTTCTC
>JAFGBK010000058.1 GCA_016933175.1 Candidatus Krumholzibacteriota bacterium
CCCTGGCCGTGGCCGCCATCAGCCTGAACCAGCTCCTCGGGCCGGTGCTCTTCAAGCAGGCCCTGACGGCGGCCGGGGAGGCGGGCGCGGCCCTGGCGCACCGCCGCCGCCCCGCGGCGGGCGCGGGATCCGGCGGCGGCACGGACGGGTCGCCGGCGAGAACCGGCGGCGGGCCCGCCCCCGGCGGCTAGTCCGCGTCCAGGGCTTCGCCCGCGGCGTGCCGCCAGTCCGCGGCGAAGACCGCCTCCAGGTAGGCGTAGAGCCCCGCCGACTCGATGGACAGCCCCACCTCGCGGTTGAAGCGCTGGGCCGTCTCGCTGCCGTTGGCGCTGCCCACGTGGCTCCAGCGCTCGCCGCCGAGGCGGGCCAGGAGCATCTTGTTGTGGACGGGCTCCGCGCGCCCGCCGCTGCGGGGCAGGACCGCCAGCTCCACGCGCAGGTCCAGCCCATCGGCGGCGGCCCGGGCGTTCACGCGCTCGCGCGCCCAGCGGTTCTTGACGGAGACGCCCGCGCCGCTGAGCAGGATCCGCACCCGCGCCCCCCGCCGCGCCGCGGCCAGGTAAGCCTCCAGGCGCGGATTGGGCGTCACGCGCTCGCCGTAGCCCCAGTGCTCCCGCTCGTACTGCTGCTCGACCAGGATCAGGTCCCCCGCGCCGGCCCGGTTCACCAGGCCCAGGTAGCCCCGGTCGGGCCGGAGGGCGTTGTCCGGCGACTGGGTCAGCTCGAAGCGGGCCTTCTCCCGGCGCGAGTAGGGCGCCGCCTGGACGGGCAGGTAGCCCGTGCGGTTGCCCGATTCGCTGGGCCAGCTCTCGCGCAGGGCCTCGCGGGGCACGTGGCGGCGGATGTCCCGGTGGCGCGCCGGATCGCAGTCGGCCTCCCAGACCGCCACCAGGCGCTCCACCACGCAGGGCGCGTCGGTGACCAGGAAGGCGCCGCGCGAGCCGCTGGTGCCGTCGCCCGGGTCATCAGCCGGAAGACAGCCCTGTGTCAGGTTGTCGCTGCTCACCAGGACCCGCGCCCGGTCGGCGATGACGAACTTCTGGTGGCAGTGGTTGTAGCGGTCGGGGATGTCCGCGTCGGGCCCCAGGTGGCGCGCGTCGTCGCCGTTTCGCCACAGGTAGACGCGCCCGCGCCCCGAGGGGTGCGCGTCGATGCGCGTGGCGATGGCCCGCACCGAGTCGTAGGTGCCCCCCCGCGCGCCGTAGACCTCCCCGTCCAGGAGCAGGGTCACGCGCACGCCCCGGTCCAGGGCCGCCAGCAGCTCCTCGGCCAGCAGCGGGTGCGTGAAGAGGTAGAGGGACAGCTCGAGGCTCTCCGTGGCCGAGCGCAGGAAGCCCTGCACGCCGAGGAAGGAGTTGTCCGGCGAGACGAAGGCCGTCACCTCGGCCTCGGCCGCGCAGCGCGCCGTGTCGGCGAAGCGCAGGCGGTCCCAGCCGGGGAAGGCGAGACGCCGCCCCCATGCGGGATCATCGGGATCGCCGATCCAGTCGGCCGCCGTGTCCGTGTCCACGAGGCGGCCCGTCCGCGGATCCCGCTTGCGCCAGAGCACCTGCCCCTCGGCGGGGACGTACTCGGAGAAGCGGTAGGGCAGGGCGCCGGCGCCCGTCCAGCCGGGCTGATCGGCCCGCCGGTCGCCCCAGGCCACGGCGTCGGCCACGCGGCCCTGCTGGTCCAGCAGAACCAGCTCGTCGCCCGCGTTGCACAGGACCAGGGTGGTGTCCGCGGGCGCGGGCCGCCCGCCCAGGACATAGTCGGCCGCGAGGCCGAACTCGAACCAGAAGCGCTCGGCGTCGCGCGCAACGCGCAGGCTCCCGCCGCGCCGCAGGGCCGCGCCGGCGGGGAAGAACCAGCGGCCCTCGTGGTCCGTGACGGACCAGCCGTCCAGGTGCAGGGTGCGCTCCCCGTCGTTGACGACGGCGAAGGACTCGGCGCCCTCGGCCTCGCCGGCGCCGGCCGGGTCGTAGCAGACGGCGTCCAGGAGGGGCCGGGCCAGGCGGCGCCGGCCGTAGAGGGGCGCGCCGCGGCTGGGCTTGCGCTCGACGCGCTGGGCCGAGCCCGCCAGGCGCCGCGCCGGCGGAGCGATGCTCAGGCAGTCGTCGTCCGCCGTCCAGTCGCCAGCGTGGCGCGGGCTCAGGCGCCAGCGATCGCCCACGAGGCGCCAGACGCCCGCCAGCGCGTCGATGTGCCCGCCCTCGCGCAGGACCGGGTGCTGGCCGTCGCTGAGCTCCACGTCCACGGCGCGTGTCTCGTCGCTCACGACCGCCAGCCAGGGGACCCCGTTGGCGTCGCGCAGGATGCGCTCGACCCGCAGGTCCCGATCCAGTCTGACGAGCATCCCGTGCCAGTCGCCCGGCGCGGCCAGGAGATCCCCGGCCGTCACGGGCGCCGTGGCCAGCTCCGCGAAGAGCGGCGCGCCGTCCGGGGCGGGCGGGAAACCCTCGCGCCAGGGGCCGTCGATGCCGTCCGGCTCGGCCTTGACGACCGGCTCGCCACCCTCCACCAGGAGCTGCCCCGTGACCCGCACCCACTGCCCCACCTCGGCCAGGTGCTCGCCGGTGGTCACGTGCAGGCCGCGGCCCGGGCCCCCGCCGGGCGAGACGAGGTAGACGTCCCGGAAGAGGTCGGCCGCCAGACGGGCCGCCACGGACACCCGCCGCCCGGCCAGGGCGCTGTCGGCGGCGAGGGAGTCCTCGAGGGCGGCGACGTCCGCGAAGGCGAGGGGCAGCGCGTCGGCGGGCGGCGGCGGCCGCCGGCCGGCGGCGGGATCCGCGGCGCGCGGCGCGCCGGCGGCGAGCGCCATCAGCAGGGCGAACAGACAGGCGGTGGCCAGGGATCGCGGCATGGGATCCTCCCGTGCGTGCGCGGCGGCGCGTGGAAGCCGACCTTAGCGCTCCGCGGCCGCGCGGGCAAGGCCCCGCCCCTTGACACCCCGCGGGCGCGAGACTACGATGGCCCTGCAAGATTCCGTTAGGGGTGGCCGCACGGCCTGAGATCATACCCTCATCACCTGATCCGGATCACACCGGCGTAGGGAAACGGGCAACGGTCCAAGGCGGCGCCCCCGCGCGGGGGTGCCTCTTTGTTTATGGGAATCTTGCGGACCGACCCTTGGGGACGTACCGGAGGTTTCCCATGCACCGTTCACTGCCTGGCGCGCGGCCGCGCGCCGCATTCATCGTTCTCGCCGCTCTTGTCCTGCTGGCCGCCGCCCGGCCCGCCGCCGCCGTCCTCCTGGGGCGTGTCGTGGACGCAGAAACGGGCGAGGCCCTGCCCCGGGCCACGGTGATGATCGTCGGCCTGGGCCCCGGCGAACCCGTCGCCGCCGACGGCGCCTTCCGCCTCGAAGCGACGCCCCAGGCGGCCTTCACCCTGGTGGCCAGCGCCGAGGGCTACGCGCCGCGTCTGGTCAAGGTGCACCCGGAGCTCCAGGCCGGGGCGGATCTGGTCGTCCGCCTCGCGCCCACCTTCTACCGCATGGAGAAGATGGTCATCACCGCCTCGCGCTACAGCCCGGCGGTGCACCTGTCCCAGGCCAACATCACGCGCGCGGACATCCAGCGCCACCGGGACGAGAAGGACCTGCCCCTGCTGCTGGAGCACACGCCCGGCCTCCACGCCAGCCAGGACGCGGGCAACGGCGTGGGCTACACCTACCTCAAGCTCCGCGGCTTCGACCAGCGCCGCGTGGGCGTCATGATCAACGGCATCCCCCTCAACGATCCCGAGGACCACCAGGTCTACTGGGTGGACATGCCGGACCTGGCCGCGTCCCTCGAGGACGTGCAGGTGCAGCGCGGCGTCACCAACTCCCTGGGCGGCATGACGGCCATCGGCGGCACGGTGAACCTGGTCACCGAGGTGCTGGGCGACGCCCCGGGCGGCCACTTCAGCGCCGCCGCCGGCAGCTTCGGGACGACGCGGCAGAGCCTGGCCTACCAGACGGGCCTGCTGGGCGGCCGCTTGGCCGCCAGCCTGCGCATCAGCCACCTGGCGAGCGACGGCTACCGCGACCGCTCCGGCAGCGACCAGTGGGGCGTCTTCTGGAGCGGCCGCTACCTGACGCCCGCCACCAGCACCCAGGTCAACATCTACACGGGCCGCGAGCTGAGCCACCATGCCTGGGATGGCATCAGCGAGGAGATGCTGGCGACCGACCGCACCTACAACCCCGAGACCTACGAGAATGCCGTGGACGATTTCCGCCAGCCCCACTACGAGCTGCATCACCGCTGGCAGGCGGCCGAACGCGTCCTGGTGGAGAACAGCCTCTACTGGATCCACGGCGAGGGCTTCTACGAGAACTTCAAGTCGGACCGGACGGCCGCCGACTTCGGCCTCGACGCCCACCTGGGCCTCGCGCCCGACGCCGAGGTGGACCTGGTCCGCCGCAAGAACGTCGACAAGGACCAGGCGGGCTGGGTCGGCAAGCTGCTCTGGGACCACCCGCGCGGGCGCCTCGTCGTGGGCGGCGACTTCTACGACTTCCACAGCCGCCACTGGGGCGACCTGCAGGCCGTGGAGGGCTTCGCCACCGGCGACCTGGTGGGCCTCTCCCCCTACTACGACTACGTGGGGGACAAGCAGGCCGGATCCATCTACGCCAACGAGCAGCTCGAGCTGGGCGGCGGCTTCACCCTGCTCGCCGACCTGCACCTGCAGCGCAAGACCTACGACTTCGCGCAACGGGAGACGGGCAACTTCCGCGGCGCCGACCGCCACGCCTACTCCCTGGACTACGACTTCTTCAACCCCAAGGGCGGGCTGTTCTGGCGCGCCCCCGGCGCCGTGCTCGGCGGCGAGCTGGGCCTCTACGCCCACGTCGGCGTGAGCCATCGCGAGCCCACGGACGCCGATGTCTTCGACACCTGGCTGGGCCCCGACGACCTGGGCGCGGCGCCCCTGTTCGCCCGCAGCGACACCGTGCGGACCGGCGGCGCCGTGAATCACATCGCGTGGTCGGATCCCCTCGTCCAGGAGGAGCGCGTCCTCGACTACGAGCTGGGCCTGTCCTGGCGGGCGGAGCGCCTCAGCCTGCACCTGAACGGCTACCTGATGGAGTTCGAGAACGAGATCGTCCCCTACGGGGCCGTGGACGCCGACGGCCGCGCCATCAGGGGCAACGCCGACAAGACCCTCCACCGCGGCGTCGAGCTGGGGCTGACGGCGCGCCTGGGCCGCGGCGCCGCCCTGCGCCTGGCCGCCAGCCGGAGCTGGGACGAGTACGAGACCTTCACCGTCTACGAGGACGTCTACGACCCGGGCACCTGGGAGTACGTGGAGACCGTGGCCCGCGACTGGTCGGGCAATCCCATCGCGCTCTTCCCCGAGTACCTCGTCTCGGCTACCCTGGACCTGGAGCGGGGCCCTGTCGCCGGCAGCCTCCGCCTGCGCGGCGCCGGCAAGCAGTACCTGGACAACGCCGGCGACGAGGACCGGACCATCGACGCCTACGCGGTCCTCGACCTGGGCCTGCGCCTGGCCGTCGGTCCCCTGGGCTTGTCCGAGCTGTCGGGGGCCACCGTCGAGCTGAAGGTCGCCAACCTCCTCGACGAGGAGTACGAGACCTGGGGCTACTACGATCCCTGGGGCGTGGGCAACGCGAAGATCCCCGCGGCCACGCGCCACTTCCTGCTGGGGGTGCGCTACGAGTTCTGACGCCGCCCGACCGGCCGACCTGCCGGACCGCCTCTTCCCCAAGGCGGGCCGGCGGGCCCTGCTCCTGTGCGACGGCCCGCCCCCGCCCCCGCCGCTGCTGGCGCGCTGGCTGGCCGGCGCCGACCTGTTCGCCCTCACCGACGGCGCCGGCCGCCCCTACGACGCGCTGCCCCGGCGGCCGGACCTCGTCCTGGGCGACTTCGACACCCTGGGCGAGCCGCCCGCAGCCGCCGGCACCCGCTTCCTGCGCCTGGACGACCAGGATACCACCGACGCCGAGAAGGCCCTCCTGCACCTGGCGGCCGCGGGCTGCGCCGAGGTGGTGATCCTGGGCGCCACGGGCGCCCGCCTGGACCACACCCTCTTCAACGTCGGCCTGCTGGAGCGCTTCGCCGGCCGCCTGCGCCTGGCCCTCGTCTCCGACCACGAGTTCTGCCGCCGCCTGGGTCCCGGCGAGGACCTGGCCTGGGACCTGCCCGTGGGCACGCGGGTCTCCCTGCTGCCCCTGGCCGCGCCGGCGCGGGGCGTGGCGCTGGCGGGCGTGCGCTGGCCCCTCGCCGGCGCGACCCTGCGGGCGGGCGGATCGGCCACCCTGTCCAACGTGGTCACGCGGCCGCCGGTGCGCCTCGGCCTGAGCGCGGGCTCGGTCCTGGTGAGCGTCGGCCTGGAGGGAACGGGCGCGGAGCCGCGTCCCTGATGGCGGGGCTGATCGTCTACGCGGCCTTCCTGGCCTACGTCCTGGTTCGCCTGTTCCGGCCGCGGGCGTCGGGCGAGGGCGAGTACCTCCTGGCCAGCCGCAGCCTGACCCTGCCCGCCTTCGTGGCCACCACCGTCTCGAGCTGGTACGGCGGCATCCTCGGCGTCGGCGAGTACAGCTACACCTATGGCCTGTCCAACTGGCTCGTCTTCGGCGTGCCCTACTATCTCTACGCCCTCGTCTTCGCCCTCTTCCTCGCACGGCGCGCCCGGCGCGCGCCGGTGATGACCGTGCCCGACCAGCTCCGCGCCCGCTACGGCCCCGCCGTGGCCCTGGTGGGCAGCGTGGTCCTGTTCGTCATGACGGCCCCGGCGGCCTACGTCCTGGCCCTGGGCGTCCTGATCCGCCACGCCACGGGCCTGCCCCTGGCCGTGGCCGTCGCGGCGGGTACCCTCTTCAGCCTGGCCTACGTCTACCGCGGCGGCCTGCGGGGCGTGCTGCTCACGGACAAGGTCCAGTTCCTGCTGATGTTCGCCGGCTTCGCCGTCCTGCTCCCCGTGGCCGCGGCGAAGCTGGGCGGCTTCGGCTGGCTGCGCGACCACCTGCCGGCCGACCACCTCCACTGGTCCGGCGGCCGGAGCCTGCAGGACATCGCCGTCTGGTACTTCATCGCCTCCGCCACCCTGGTCGAGCCGGTCTTCTACCAGCGCTGCTTCGCCGCCCGCGACGAGGCCACGGCGCGCCGCGGCCTCCTGGTCTCCGTGCTCTTCTGGATCCTCTTCGACTTCATGACCACCTTCACCGGCCTCTACGCGCGGGCGGCCCTGCCGGACCTGGCCGCCGCGGGCGGGCTGGGCGCCCAGGGATCCTACCCGGCCCTGGCCGAGGCCCTGCTGCCGCCGGCGGCGGCGGGGCTGTTCATGGTGGGCCTGCTGGCCACGGTCATGAGCACCATCGACAGCTACGCCTTCCTGGCGGCCATCACCTTCGGGCGCGACATCGTCTGGCGGCTGCGCGGGGGGCGGGGCGACTCCAACCGCTACAGCCGCTGGGGCCTGGTGGTGACGGGCGCGGCGGCCGTGGCCCTGGCCCTCTGGCGGGAGTCCATCGTCGGGCTCTGGCACGACCTGGGCAGCGTCGGTACGCCGGTGCTGCTCTTCCCGCTTGCCCTGGGCTTCGGCGGGCGGCCGGCGCGGCGGGGCTGGATCCTGGCGGGGATGCTGGCCGGGGGCGGGATCAGCCTGGCCTGGCTGCTGGCCGGGCGGGCTACGGGCGACTGGCCGCTGGGGCTGCGGCCCATCTTCCCGGGGCTGATCGCGAGCGGGCTGGCGGCCCTGGCGGCCTTCAGCGGTGGGCGGCGGTCAGCCTGACCTGGCCGTCGCGCCAGTGGCGGGGATCCTTCCAGAAGTCGCGGCTCCGGTAGAGGAAGTGCTGGGTGGCCTCCACGGCCGTCAGGGCGAGGGGATCGCCGTCCGGCGCCCAGTGCGGCTCGCCCGCCTGCATGACCAGGCCCGATCCGGGCTGCTCCAGGCGCGCGGAGGCCTCGAAGCGGTCGATGGCGAGGCCCGAGGCGTACTCCTCCACGAGGAAGACCAGATCCAGGTCGCAGACGCTGCGGTCGCGGTCGCCGTCCTCGCTCAGGAGGAAGCAGCGCGCCACCTCCACGCGCATGCGCAGCTCGGGCAGGCCCGGCCAGCCGCGCACGGTGAAGCCGAAGTCCTCCAGGGTGCGCGTCAGGCTGGCGTAGAGGATCAGGTCGAGATCCTCCACGGGCAGGGGGCGGAACAGCTCGTGCTTCGGGATGTCGTCCGAGCGGACCTCCCAGACCATCTCGCTGAAGCGGCTCGGCGTGGCCGTGTCCGGGATCTCGATCTGCTGCAGGTTGACGGCGGGCAGGTTCTCGGCCAGCTCCAGGTACTCCAGGCGGAGCAGGGCGAGGTTGGCCCCGTCCAGGCGCGGCGGCGCCGCCGGCCGGCAGGCTGTGATCATCAGGAGGCTCGTTGTCAGCAGGGGCAGCAGTCGTGCTCGTCGTCTCATCGTCTTCAACGTTACCTAGGGTCCCGTGGCGCCGTCGAGCCGCCGTGTCAGCGGCCCCGCTTCGGCGTCCCAGTTGCCCTTGATGGTGTTGCGCCCCGCCTCGAAGGCCAGGTAGCTGTAGCGGCCGTAGTGCGGGACGCGGCGGGCGACGTCGCGCAGCTGGTCCGGCGAGTCGGCCAGGACCACCATGAGCCCGCGCCCCGGCCCGCGCTTGGCCGTGTATATGATAACATGCTGGCCGGGCGAAAGGCGCTCTCCCTGAAAGATGGCGCCCCCGGGGCCGATCTCCAAGCCGGCCGGCGGCGCCGGCCGGGCCGGCGGCAGGCGGCCCAGCCAGATCAGGGTCCGCGGCTCCTCGCCGGCCGCCTCGGCGGCCCTCAGGATGCGCGGCTCCCCCTCCACGAAGGCTCCCGCGAAGTCCCGGCAGGCCGCCGCCAGCGCGGCCGGCAGGCCGTCCTCGAGGACGAAGAGGGGCGCCTCGTCGGCCAGGACGAGGCCGAGGGTGGCCTCCATCTCGTCCTCGTAGAGCCAGCGGAACAGGTGGTAGTCCGGGTCCAGGCTCACTGCGCGCGGCCGGGCCGGCAGCGCCAGCTCGTAGCGCTCGCTGGCCGTCCCGAGCTCCAGGCGGAAGTCCCGGGGGCCGTCCACGGTCTCCACGCGGACGGGCACGCGCAGGGGCCAGGGCCCGCCCTCCTGGATCAGCTCCAGGACCAGGCGCCAGCCCGCGGCCTCCGGCCGCGCGGAGGTCTCGCCGAGGGACAGGCGCGGCGCGCCGGGCCGCTCGATCCACTGCCGGCGCTCCTCCTCGAGCGCACCACGGGGCAGGTTTCCCTCCCTCTCCACGGCCCGGAAGAAGTCGGACCAGGTGGCCTCCCGCCACTGCCGCTCCTCGACGACGCGCCGCAGGGCCCGGCGGAAGGCCTCGCGGCCGGCGGCCTCCTCGAGCATGTGGAAGATCATCATGGACTTGCCGTAGCCGATGGCCCGGCTGCTCGGATCGTGGCGGGCCACGAACTCCGTCAGGGGGAAGTCGCGGGACTCGCCCACGTAATGGGCGTAATCCTTGAGCAGGTCCTTGCGGTAGGACCGCGCCGCCGCCGCCGACTCGCGCTCCTTGTAGAGGTAGTCGGCCGTGTAGACGGTGACGCCCTCGCACCAGTTGCCCCCCTCGCCCACGAAGACCGAGTTGCCCCACCAGTTGTGGTTCAGCTCGTGTCCCAGGCTCGTGTCCTTGATGAAGGGCAGGCGCAGGACCCTTTGACCGAGCAGTGTCCAGGAGGGCATGCCGTAGCCCGTGGGGAAGAAGTTCTCGACGATGGCGAACTTGGCGTAGGGATAGGGCGGCAGGAAATCCTCGTAGAGATCCAGGAAGCGGGTCGCGGCGTCCAGGTAGCCGGCGGCCAGGGCGCTGTCCGCGGGGAAGAACCAGGTCTGGACCAGGGTGTCGCCGTGGCGGCGGGTCGTCACCTGGAAGCGGTTGGCGGCCAGGACGAGGCCGTCGCTGGGATGCGGGGCGTCCCAGGTCTGCCGGACGCGGCCGCCGCGGGCGAGCTCGTCCGCCAGGCGGCCCTGCGTGACGCTCCGCCAGCCGGCGGGCAGGACGGTCGTCAGGCGGTGGGCCGCCAGGCCCTCGCCGGCCAGGGGATACCAGCCCACACCGCCGCCCAGGAAGACGCCCTCCTCGCCCACGGTGGCGCGGATCTCGCCGCCCACGCGCTCGCGGCTGAAGCGCGTGGCCTCCACGTCCTGGTGGAGCCGCCCGTGCCAGCGGAGGATCCAGAGGGCACGCGAGCCGTCACCGCTGTCGAGTATCCACGCGCGGCGGCCCGCCGCCGGATCGATGTCCGGATCGGGGCGCAGGGACAGGCCGGTTCCCGCCACCGGGGTCAGATTCTCGTGGAGCTCGAAGCGCAGGGCCCGCAGGGGGCGGGTCAGGCGGAGGCTGTCCACGCCCTCGAGGGTGTGGTTGATGGGATCCAGCTCGAGGTGGATGGCATGCTGGAGGACGCGGGTCGATCCCAGGGGGGACGGCGGCCTGGCGGCCCGCACGGGCACGGCGGCGAGCAGCGAGCACAGGACCAGCAGCGGGACGGTGGCGTTCCGTTTCACGGCGGACCTCGCTTGGTGGAGGGGGCGCAACCGGGATGATAGCCCGTGCCGGCCGTCGCGGGCAAGGCCGGCCGC
>JAFGBK010000059.1 GCA_016933175.1 Candidatus Krumholzibacteriota bacterium
GGGGGCTGCACGGACTCCACGAATTCGACGCGGGCGCCGTCGGCCGTCTCGGCCACCCAGACGCGTGCCAGGTCGTCGTCGCCGTGGCTTTGGAGGATGCGCAGCGCGGGTGCCGCCGTCGTCGTCATCGCGTCTCCTTCCGCGTCATGCAAGCGCCTGCCGCGCCGCACGGACGGCTCTCAGGGCGCCAGGGCCGCGGCCAGGCCGGCGGCCGCCGCGAGGCCGTCGCCGGCGGCCATGGCCACCTGGCCCAGGGATCCCAGGCGGGCGTCGCCCGCCACGAACAGGCGCGGGTGGCCCGTCGCCACCGTGCCGCCGGCCGCCAGGCCCAGTGGCGCCAGCAGGTCCGACGCCGTGGCGCGCCGGCCGATGGCCGCGAGGACCGCGTCGACCGCCAGCGTCTCCTTGCCGCCGCCCTCGCGGGTCAGGGTGGCGTCCACGCCGCCCGGCGCTGCGGCCAGGGCGCGCACCGTGACGCCCGCCCGCAGCGTGATCCGTTCCTCGGCCGCCGCCAGGTCCCCGAGGCGCCGGCATGCGCGGGGCGCCTCGCCGCGCAGGCAGACGGTCACACGGGCGCCCGCGGCGGCCACGGTCAGCGCGTAGTCCAGGGCCGCCTCGCCGCCGCCCACGACGAGGACCGCCCGCGGGGCCGGCCGCGCCGCCAGCAGGTCGCAAGGCTCGTAAAAGAGCGCCCGCCCCTCCAGCTCCGCGGCGCCCGGCACCGACAGGAGCCGCGGCCGCGTGCCCGTGGCCAGGACCAGGCCCCCCGCGCGCCAGGTCCCGAAGTCCCCGCCCAGCTCGAAGCCGTCGCCGTCGGCGCGCAGGCGCTCCACGCGCCCGGGCGTCACCGCGAGGCCGAAGCGCTCCAGGTGCTCCGCCAGGCGGGCGGCCAGGGACGGGCCGTCCAGGGGCGGCAGGCCCGGGTAGTTCTCAACGCGGAAGGCGTTGGCCACGAGCCCGCCCGCGCGGCCGGATGCGTCAAGAAGCCGCGCCTCGAGCCCCAGGCGAGCGCACTGCGCGGCGGCGGCGCAGCCCGCCGGGCCGGCGCCGACGACGGCTACGTCCACGCGGTGTTGCATGCGTCCAGCACCTCGTTTGCGCCGAGGATCACCGCCACGGCGTCGGCCATGGCGGCCAGGGAGGCCAGGTGCCGCTCCTCGCTCGCGTCGGCCGCGGCGTCGGCGGCCACGTAGACCTCGAAGCCGCGGCAGAAGGCGGCCCGGGCCGTGGTCTCGCAGCACAGGTGGGTGAGCACGCCCGTGACGAGCACCTGTCCGCAATCGGCGGCGCGCAGGCGGCCCTCCAGGTCCGTTCCCAGGAAAGCGTCGTAGGTGGTCTTGCGCAGCGCCGCCTCGCCGGGCGCGGGCGCCAGGGCGGGGACGATCTCCGACTCCGGCTCGCCGTCGCGGATCCAGTCGGAGAAGAAGCGCCCCAGCATGCCCAGGTCTTCGGGTCCGCGGTGGGCGTGGCGCGTGAAGACGACGAGGCCGCCGCCCGCCCGCCAGGCCGCCAGCAAAGCGGCGATGCGCGGCGTCACGGCCGCCGCCGCCGGCAGGAAGCAGCGCCCGCCGGGATCGGCGAAGTAGCGGACCATGTCGATGACGAGCAGGGCGCAGCGAGGGGGATCCAGGCGCAGGCGAGGGCGCGGCGCCGCGGCGGCGCGCACGGTGGCCAGCCACGCGCGGGAGCGCGCGGGCAGGGTCTCGGGCGTGACGTAGGCGGCGCTGCGCACGGTGGCGACCTCCCAGGGAGGCCACACACTAGCGGGACCGGACGGCGGGAGCAAGCCCCGCCGCCGGGCGGGACGCACCTGCATCGGACGGACGGGCCGCCGCCCAGCGCGGCGTCACCGCGCCGGGCGGGACGCCCGCCGGGCAGCCGCTAGGCGCCGGCGGCGATGGCCGCCAGGTCCGCCTCCGCCTCGCCCGTGGGCTTCAGGGCGAAGCGCTCCACGAGCACCTTCGCCACGCCCGGCGAGAGGAAGGCCGGCAGGGTGGGTCCGAGGCGGATGTTGCGCACGCCGAGGGAGAGCAGGGCCAGCAGCACGATCACCGCCTTCTGCTCGTACCAGGCGATGTCGTAGCTGATGGGCAGCTCGTTGACGTCGCCCACGCCCATGGCCTCGGCCAGCTTCATGGCCACGACCACGAGGGAGTAGGAGTCGTTGCACTGGCCCGCATCCAGGATGCGGGGGATGCCGGCCACGGTGCCCAGGTCCAGCTTGTTGTAGCGGTACTTGGCGCAGCCCGCCGTCAGGATGACGTGGTCCGCGGGCAGGCTCCGCGCGACCTGGGTGAAGTACTCCCGCGAGCGGTGGCGGCCGTCGCAGCCGCCCATGACCACGAAGCGGCGGATCTCCCCCCGCCGGATGGCGGCGACGATGTCGCCCGCCCGCGCCAGGACGGCGTCGTGGGCCCAGCCCACGGGGATGGTGCCCGTCTCCAGCTCCTCGGGCCCGGGCAGGTCCAGGGCCTTCTCGACGAGCGCGGAGAAGTCCTTGGCGCCGCCCGGCGCACGGTCCGGCACGTGGGGGCAGCCGGGCCAGCCGGCCAGGCCCGTCGTGTAGAGGCGGTCCTTGTAGCTGTCCCGCGGCGTCACGATGCAGTTGGTGGTCATCAGGATGGGGCCGCCGAAGCGTTCGAACTCCTCGGCCTGTCGCCACCAGGAGCCGCCGTAGTTGCCCGCGAAGTGGGGGTGGCGGCGGAAGGCCGGGTAGGCCTGGGCCGGCAGCATCTCGCCGTGGGTGTAGACGTTCACGCCCCGGCCGGCGGTCTGCTCGAGCAGCTCGTCCAGGTCCTTCAGGTCGTGGCCGCTGACGAGGATGCCCGGCCCGGGGCGCACGCCCAACTCCGCCTCGGTGGGCTCGGGATGGCCGTAGGCGCCGGTGTTGGCCGCGTCCAGGAGGGCCATGGCCTTGACGCCCATGGCGCCGCAGCGTTCGACCAGGCCCGTCAGGGCCGCCGCGTCGAGCCCGTCGTCGAGGGTGGCGGCGAGACCCTCCTGGAGGAAGGCGAGTACCTCGGGATTCTCCTGACCGAGGATCAGCGCGTGGTCGGTGTAGGCGGCGATGCCCTTGAGGCCGTAGGTGAGCAGCTCGCGCAGGGAGCGAATGTCCTCGTCCAGGTCCGGGTCAGCCAGGATGCCCACGGCCGCGCCCTTGCCCACCAGCTCGTCGCGGCCGTCGCCCGCGGGCCGCCAGGTGGCGCAGTCGGGCAGGCCCTCGCAGCAGTCCTTGCCGCGGCCGCCCGCGCAGGCGGCCCGGACCCGCTCGCACAGGGCGTCGCGCCGGTCCACCGCCTCGGCGAGGAGGGCCTCGAAGCGGCCGGGATCGAAGTTGGCGTTGGTGATGGTGGCGAACAGGGCCCGGGCGACGAAGACCTCGGCGTCGTGGTCCCGGATGCCCAGCTCGCGGGCCCGCCCGCCAAGCAGGGAGAGGCCCTTGACCAGCCAGACCAGCAGGTCCTGGAGGCAGGCCACCTCGGCCGTCTTGCCGCAGACGCCCTTGACCGTGCAGCCCTCGTTGCGGGCCGTCTCCTGGCACTGGTAGCAGAACATGCTCATGGCTCGCTCCTCGCGGTGTGGCGCCGCGCGCCGTTCCCATGAAGGATAGACCCGGCTCTCCGCGGGCGCCGTGACCGATGTCACACCGGAGACATGATGGCTCAGCTCGCGCGCTCGGCCTCGAGGGCGGCGGCGTCCAGGATGGTGATGCGGTCCCGCTCGAGGCGGATGACGCCGCGCCGGGCGAAGGCGTTCAGGACGCGGCTGGTCACCTCGCGCACCGTGCCCAGCTCGGCGGCGAGCTCCTCCTGGGTCCAGGTGACGTGGACGCGGTGGCCGCCCGCCGCACGGTCCAGCAGGAAGCCGGCCAGCCGCCCGCGCACGGTGAAGAGGCTCAGCTCGTGGGCCAGCTCCGCCACGTGGCGCAGCTTGTCGGAGAGGTCGCCGAGGACGACCAGGGCCAGGGAGGGCGTCGTGCTGACCACGCGCCGGAAGTCGCCGCTCGACACGAGCACGATACGCGTGGGGCCGATGGCCACGGCCGTGGCCGGCGCGCGGGAATCCCCGGCGAAGGCGACGGGCAGGTTGAATGCCTCGCCCGGCTCCAGCCGGATCAGGGTCTGCTCGCGCCCGTCGGGGTTGGCGCGGTAGGCGCGCACGCCGCCGGTCAGGACGAAGCCCACGGGCGCCTCGGCGGCGCCGTCGAGGACGATGGTTTCGCCGTCGGCATAGCCGCGCTCCACGGCTACCGCGGCCAGGGGGGCCAGCGCCGCCTCGGGCAGGTCCGCCAGCAGTCCGATGCGCCGGAGCGTCGCCGTCGACAAGCCCACCTGCGCCTCCTCGCCGTGGCCTAAAGTAAGGAACCCGCTTCGACGCGCCGGCCAGCGCGGCGCCGGGAGCCTTCCGCTGCGCGCGGCCACGCGTTCCCAGATTAGCCGCGCCGACCGGGCGGCACAAGAGACGTGGCCGCTTCTTTGTTGTCCTTAATGCTTGACAAAAAGTACGGTCTAGCGCACAATATGTTCATCATTGAGAACTGGGGGCACCGATGGGCCTGCGAAACCACGTCAAGCAGCACCGCGCCCGCCTGGACCTGACCCAGGCCGAGCTGGGCCACCGCGTGGGCGTGCGGCGGCAGACCATCCTCGCCATCGAGAAGCAGCAGTACGCGCCCTCGGCGCTGCTGGCCTTCCGCCTGGCGCGGGCCCTGGGCATGCGCGCCGACGAGCTCTTCGAGCTGGACGAGGAGGAGGGGACCGATGAAGAGTGAGATGGATGCCATGGGCATGGACGAGCGCCAGCGCCAGGCCTGGTACCGCGCCAATCGGGCCGTCCTGATGCTGGTGGGAGTGCTGTGGATCGGGCTCATCGTTCGCGGCCTGCTCGCGGGCGGGCGGCCCTGGTTCCTCATCGCCATGGTGCCGGTGCTGGCCCTCGTCCGCCTGGCCTGCTACCGGTGGTACCTGAACCGGCCCTGACGGCCGCCACTCCTGACGAAAGGACGACATGCGCCGCATCGCCGCCGCCGCGCGCCTGTTCGAGGAGGGCTTCTCCTGCTCCCAGGCCGTCCTGGCCGCCTTCGCCCCCGGCCTGGGCCTGGACCGGGACGCGGCCCTGCGCATCGCCGCGCCCTTCGGCGGCGGCATGGGGCACCAGGGCGAGACCTGCGGGGCCCTGGCCGGCGCCATGATGGTCATCGGCCTGGCCCACGGCCGCACGCGGGCCGACGACGAGGCGGCCAAGGAGCGCGCCTACGCCCTGGTGGCGGAGCTGCGCGAGCGATTCCGCGCCCACGGCGGACACCTGCTGTGCCGCGACCTGCTCGGCGCGGA
>JAFGBK010000060.1 GCA_016933175.1 Candidatus Krumholzibacteriota bacterium
CGAGATAGGCCGCCGTGAGCAGCAGGCCCTCCCCCAGGTTCGACCACGGCCCGCCGGCGCGCCAGCCGAGGCCGGCTAGGCCGTCGCGGCATACGCGCCGCTGCAGGAAGAGCAGCCAGAAGATCGCGGCGCCTCCGATCAGGAGCGGGTAGAGCAGCATGCCGGCAAGATGGATGGCGCCGCCGTGGGCGCGCCGGAGCAGCCACGGCAGCAGGTAGAGGGGCATCACGCCCAGCAGCACCACCAGGAGCTGCGCGAGGCGACCGGGCATGGCAGGCGCGGCTTCGGAGGTGGAGTCTCCGGCCGTCGGGGCGAGGGGCACCGCCGCGGCGTCCACCCGCGCGTCATCGTTGGACAGGGTCATGGAGTGTGCCTCCTTCGGGGGCCCCGACCGCCGGGGCCCGCGTGAAGGATGGCGCCGCCGCGCCCGGGCGTGAATCCGCCGGAAGTGGGCTTCATCGCCCTTTCCTACCTTGGTAGGGCGCCGCCGACTCGCCTCGCCGTTGCGGCGCCCGCCCGTGGCGGTATAATGGTCCCATGTCCGCGTTCGCCGGCCTCGTCCTGCTGCTGCCCCTCGCCATGGGTCTCGCCGCCGCCCTGGTGGCCGGCCAGGCGCTGCGTACGGGGCGCCCCGCCTTCGTCCGCGCCTACCTGCTCGACATCCTGCTGCACAACCTGCTCGTCATCGCGGGCCTGGCCTGGTACGCGGGCACGTCGCACCTGGCCGGCGACTCGCCTGCCTTCACGGTCCTGATCATCGGGTTGACGGCTCTGAAGCTGGCCTGGCTGCTGACGCTCTGGGCCCTGGCCCGGCTTACGCACATGGTCCGCCTGGGCAACGCCTGGCGGCGCGGCGCCTGGATCACCGGCGCCCTCCTCGCGGCCATCGCGGCGCTGGTTTCGATCGGCCCCCATGCCGGGCACCAGGCGTTGGTCGCGGCGACGCTGCAGATCTTCGAGTTCGCGCTCTTCGGCGCGGCGGTGCTGATTCTCGTCCTGGCCCTGGCCCGCCTGCGCAGCCTGCCCCGGGCTGCCGGCCGAAACGCTTTCCAGGCTCTTATGGGGATCCATCTCGCGTTCCTGGTCCTGGCCACGTTCGTGCTGGGTCTCGCGCTCGCTCTGGGCGCTGCGGAGGGAGGCAGGCTGCCCGTCGCGGAAGCGCTGGCCATGGCGGGGTTCAACCTGCTGCTGCTGGACTGGGCGCGGCGCCACGGCGGGCGCCTGCCCGGTCCGCGCGCCGAGATCGGCGCGGGCGCCATCGACCCGGGCTTCGCCGCGCGCCACGGCATCTCGCCACGCGAGATGGAGGTGGTGTCCCTGGTCTGCCAGGGGCTCACGAACCAGGAGATCGCCGACCGGCTGTTCATCTCCCTGCAGACGGTCAAGGATCACAACCATGCCGTGTTCAGGAAGGCGGGCGTGCGCAACCGCGTGGAGCTGATCAACCGGGCGCGGGGCGAGGGCTGAGCGGGCCGCTGTCAGAACGTGGCGGTGCCACCGTCCGCCTGGTAGCGGAACCAGGGCGCGTCGCCGAAGAGGTGGTTGCGGATGCGCAGCCAGTGCAGGCGGCCGGTGACGCGCGACCAGCGCCCGCGGGGACCCAGGCCCATGCGCAGCATGCGGATCTCGCCGGTGCGGTCGTTCCCCGTCATGGCGCGTCCTCCCCGCGCTTTTTACGGCGAAAATCGTACCGGTATCGCTGAGGCGTTGCGTGTGGCCGCAGGGAAACGAGCGCGGCCCGCTTGTCGGTTGGTACCCGGACGGTACGAGGACCGGCGCAAAGAAGAACCCTCGCCCCGCTAGGCGGTGGCGAGGGTTTTCGCCGGTCGGGGCGACTGGATTCGAACCAGCGACCACTTGCCCCCCATGCAAGTGCGCTACCGGACTGCGCTACGCCCCGAACTCTCTGTCGTGCCTAGGTATATAGCAAGACCGGGGCCTTCCGACAAGCCCCCCGCTCCCGCTTTCTAGGCCTCGCTCGCCTCCAGTGCCGCCAGGCGGTCGCGCAGGTCCTCCAGCTCCTCGCGGATCTCCTGGATGAGCTGCCGCTGGTTGGCCCGCGGGAAGGGGATCTCGAGCTGGTCGAGCAGGTCGCGCACCTTGCGCGTCTCGGCCAGGCGCTGGCGGGCGCCCTTGATGGTGTACTTCTTGTCGTAGAGCAGGTGCTTGATGGCGATGACCAGCTCCACGTCCCGCTCCCGGTAGGTCCGCTTGCCGGAGTTCCCCTTCCTGGGCTTGAGCGTCGGGAACTCGGTCTCCCAGTAGCGCAGGACGTGGGCCTTGACCCCCGTCAGCTTCGCCACCTCGCTGATGCTCCAGTAGAGGCGGCCCACCGGCTTGGCGCGCTTGGCCGGCGCGCGTTCAGGCTTTGGAGCGGCTGGCATGCCTCCCTCCTTTCCGTATTTCCGGGGCCGGCTCGCGGGTCATCAGCTCCGCGACGGCCTCGCGCGCGTCCTTCCCCTCGAAGAGTATCGCGTGGACCTGCGCGGTGATGGGAAGATCCACGCCTCCCGCGGCGGCCCGTTCGTGCAGGGTGCGCACCGTGTTGACGCCCTCGGCCACCTGGACCATTTCGGCCAGCACCGCGTCCAGGGACCGTCCGCGCCCGATCTGCTCTCCCACGTGGCGGTTGCGGCTGTGCCGGCTGAAGCAGGTGGTCACCAGGTCGCCCACGCCGGCCAGGCCCAGGAGGGTCTCGCGGCGTCCGCCGTGGGCCTCCACGTAGCGGCCCATCTCGGCCAGGCCGCGGCTGACCAGGGCGCCCTTGGTGTTGTCGCCCCCCCCCAGGCCGTCGATGATGCCCGTGGCCACGGCGATGACGTTCTTCAGGGCCACGCCCAGCTCCGTGCCGATGCGGTCGTCGTTGACGTAGACCCGGAAGGCCTCGCTGGAGAACTCGCGCTGCAGGCACTCGCGCAAGCCGCCCGGCGCGCCGGCCAGCACCACCGCCGTGGCGATCTGCCGCGCCACCTCCTCGGCGTGGCTGGGCCCCACCAGGACCAGCAGGCGCGCGCCGAGCGGCCCGGCCTCGTCCTCCACGGCCCAGCAGAGGCTACGGCCCGTCTTGGGATCCAGCCCCTTGGCGCAGAGGATCCACGCGGCCGCCGCCGGCAGGGCCGGGCTCGCCGCCACGCGGGCCGCCACCTCGCGCATCACGGGGCTGGGCACGACGAAGAGGATGGCGTCCGCCCCCGCCAGGGCCGCGTCGAGGTCGGTGCCGGCCGCGATGGACGCCGGCAGGTCCACCCCCGGCAGGTACTTCTCGTTGCGGCCCGTCTGGCGGATGGGGTCGATCTCCTCCGCCAGGTGGCCCCAGAGGCGCACGCCGTTGCCGGCCTCCACCAGGGCCTTGGCCAGGGCGCTTCCCCAGGAGCCGCAGCCCAGCACGGCGCACTCAGCCATGACGATCACCTCCCAGCCGGAACCGCGGCTCCTCGCCACGCGCCAGGCGCGCGAGGTTGCCGCGGTGCCGGATCCAGATCAGGACGGCCGCGCCGATGGCGAAGATGAGAAGGCCGCGCTCGTCGGGCTGTCGCCAGAGCACGGCCAGGGGCAGGATCAGGGCGGCGGCGAGGCTGGCCAGGGACACGATGCGCCCGGCCAGCAGGACGACGACGAAGCCCGCCAGGGCCAGGAGCATGGCCGCCGGCGCCAGGCCGAGGAAGACCCCGGCGCTGGTGGCCACGCCCTTGCCCCCGCGCAGGCCGAGGTAGGGCGTGAAGCTGTGCCCGAGGATGGCGGCCAGGCCCGCCGCCACGGGCCACCACGAGCCCGGCGCCAAGGTGCCGGCCAGGGCCACGGCGACCCAGCCCTTGGCCAGGTCCAGGACGAGGACGCCCACCCCCCACGGCCAGCCCAGCTCGCGCAGGGCGTTGGTGGCGCCCAGGTTCCCGCTGCCCAGGGTGCGCAGGTCCACGCCCCGCGCCAGGCGTCCGGCCAGGTAGCTGAAGGGTATGCCCCCCAGCAGGTAGCCGGCGACGACGGCGAGCGCGGGACGCCACCCTTCCATGCTAGGCCTTCCTTCCCTGCAGCTTCAGGCGGATGGCGCTGCCCTCGAACCCGAAGCGTTCCCGCAGCTGGTTGGTCAGGTAGCGGCGGTAGTGCTCGGGGAACCACTGGGCGCGGTTGACGAAGAGCACGAAGCTCGGCGGCGCCGTGCCGAGCTGGGTCATGTAGAGCACCTTGCCCGTCCCGCCCCGGTGGTAGTGCGGCGGCCGGCGCGCGACGGACTCCTCGAGCCACCGGTTCAGCTCGCCCGTGGTCACGCGCTCGCCGCGGCTGGTGAAGATGCGCCAGGCCGTCTCCAGCACCGTGTGGATGCGCTGCTTCGTCAGGGCCGACAGGAAGAGCACGGGCGCGTAGGCGACGAAGGAGAAGCTCTCGCGGACGCGCGCCAGGTACTCGCCCATGGTGCGGTCGTCCTTGGCGACGAGGTCCCACTTGTTGACGCAGAGGATGATCCCCCGCCCCTCCTCGTGGGCGTGGGCGGCGATCTTCAAATCCTGATCGGCGAACTCCTGCGTGGCGTCCAGGACCACCATCACCACGTCGGCCTTGTCGATGGCGCCCAGGCTGCGCAGATTGCTGTAGATCTCCAGGCGCTCGCGCACGCGGGTCTTGCGCCGCAGGCCGGCCGTGTCCAC
>JAFGBK010000061.1 GCA_016933175.1 Candidatus Krumholzibacteriota bacterium
CCACCTTGCCCTTGACGACCTCGATGGCCACGCGGCCGTCCGCGAAGGCCTCCTTGCCCACCCACTGGGCCTTCCAGGCCGGGTTGTCGACCTCGCCGCCCAGGCCCGGCGTCTCGCCGTGCTGGTAGAAGGCCAGGCTGCGGACGGTGTCCAGGTCGCTCTCCAGGGCGATGAAGCCGTAAAGGGTGGACCAGAGCCCCTTGCCGTAGATGGGCAGGATGACCCGCTTGAGCTCGCCCCGCTCCTTGAGCAGGTAGACGCGGGCCAGGCGGGCCCGCCGCTTGATGCCGGCCAGGTCGTCGGCCGTGGGGATCGTCACGTTCCGCTCGGGATCGCGCGCGGCCGCCAGGGGATCGAACGCCGCCGCGTTCTGGTCCGTCACGTACTCGCCCGTGGCCAGGTCCACCAGACGGGTGTCGATGCGGCCGAACTCGGCGGCCACGTCGGTGCCCGCCTCGAGCAGGCCCGCCGCGGACAGGATGTTCCGCTTGCGCTCCAGCTCCTTGTTGAGGTCCTGGAGCGGCTTCATCTTCACGGCCGTCCAGGAGACGAAGACCGAGCAGACCAGGCAGACCGCCACGGCGATGAAGAGGGTCCAGGAGATGGCGTTCTTGTCACGCGGCATGGCGCAGCACCCTCCGCTTCTTGTTGGCCTTGACGACGTAGTAGTCGATCAGGGGCGCGAAGACGTTGCCGAAGAGGATGGCCAGCATCACTCCCTCCGGGAAGGCGGGGTTGACGACGCGGATCATGATGGCCATCACCCCCACCAGGATCCCGTAGATCCACTTGCCGCGCCGCGTGGCCGCCGCGGTGACGGGGTCCGTGGCCATGAAGACGAGGCCGAAGGCGAAGCCGCCCAGCACCAGGTGCCAGTGGAAGGGCATGGCGAACATGGGATTGGTCTCGCTGCCGACGCCGTGGACCAGGGCCCAGAAGCCCGCGGCGCCCAGCATCATGCCCGCCATGATGCGCCAGGAGCCGATGCCGGTGAACAGCAGCAGCGCCGCTCCCAGCAGGCAGGCCAGCGTGGAGGTCTCGCCCATGCTGCCCGGGATCTGGCCCAGGAAGGCCTGGCTCCAGGAGACGTGCAGGGTGAGCTGTTCCATGCCGCCCTCGGCGGCCATGGCCAGGGGCGTGGCGCCGGTGAAGCCGTCGACGGCAGTCCAGACGGCGTCGCCGGAGATCGCGGCCGGGTAGGCGAAGAAGAGGAAGACGCGCGCCGTCAGGGCCGGGTTGAGCCAGTTGCGACCCGTACCGCCGAAGATCTCCTTGCCCAGGACGATGGCGAAGGTCATGGCCACGGCCACCTGCCAGAGCGGGACGGTCGGCGGCATGATCAGCGGCACCAGGAAGCCCGTGACGAAGAGCCCCTCCTGCACCTCGTGCTTTCGCACGATGGCGAACAGGACCTCCCAGACGCCGCCGGCGACGTTGGCCACCAGGTAGACCGGG
Organism: Candidatus Krumholzibacteriota bacterium; assembly: GCA_016933175.1. Taxonomy (GTDB): domain Bacteria; phylum Krumholzibacteriota; class Krumholzibacteriia; order JACNKJ01; family JACNKJ01; genus JAFGBK01. The sequence goes on from JAFGBK010000061.1 coordinate 1,456, forward strand.
ATGAAGTAGAGGGCGCCGTGGATCAGGCAGAACCAGACGTTGGCGGGGCTGTAGCCCACGTGCAGCAGGTCCATGAGCCAGCCGCGCCAGCCGCCGGCCGAGGAGAGCCCCAGGCTCAGCATGGCCAGGTTGGCCTGGTAGCCCGTGTTGTACATGGCCATGAGCACGCAGGGCATCAGGGCCAGCACCACGGCGGTCATCATCCGCTTGTAGTCGAGGCCGTCGCGCACGTGCACGGGCCCCCTGGTCGTGGCGCCCGGCGTGAAGAGGAAGGTGTCGATGGCCTCGAAGAGGGGGAAGGCCTTCCCCCAGGGCTTGTCCTTCAGGAGCTGGCGGTGGGGCCGCCCGAAGCGTCTCTGCTTCATCAGCCTTCCTTCTCGATGAGTTCCAGGGTGCGCCGCAGGATGGGCCCGTACTCGTACTTGCCCGGGCAGACGACGCTGCACAGGGCCAGGTCCTCCTCGTCCAGCTCGAGGGCGCCCAGGGCCACGGCCTCGTCCGTGTCCTCGGTGACGATGGCGCGCAGGAGGTGCGTGGGCTCGACGTCCAGGGGCATCACCTTCTCGTAGCTGCCGATGGACATGAGCGAGCGCGGGCCGCCGCCGAGCGAGGTGGTCAGGGGCAGCTTCCGGCCCGGGAGCAGTGCCGAGGCGAAGGCCCGGGTCACCGAGAAGACGCCGAGGCCCGGCTTGGTCCAGCCCATGAGGTCGCGCGCGTCGCCCTCGGCGAGGAGGGTGATCTGCTGGTGGAAGCGGCCCAGGTAGGCCTCGGGGCCGGCGGCCGTGTGGCCGGCCAGCACCGAGCCGCTGACGGCGCGCACGCCCTCGCCGGCCGGCTCGCCTTGCAGCAGGTCGGCGACGCTCGCGCCCAGGCGCGTGCGCACCAGGCGCGGCCGGGAGGCGGCGGGGCCCGTCAGGGCGACGACGCGCTCCACGGGCAGGCGGCCCGTGGTCAGCAGGCGCGCCACGGCGACGACGTCCTGCCAGCCGACGTGCCAGACCGTGCGGCCCTTGTGGACGGGATGCAGGAAGTGGATGTGCGTGCCGGCCAGGCCCGCGGGGTGCGGGCCGGCGAAGGCCACGGCCTCGACGCGGTCCAGCTCGGCGCCGGGCAGGGGCTCGCCGGGCGCCTGGCACAGATAGACGGGCCCGTCGGTCAGCTTCGCGAGCAGGCCCAGCCCGGCGCGGAAGTCCTCGGCCGCCTCGCGGACGAGCGGCGCCGGGTCCATCGCCAGAGGCTGCGTGTCCATGGCCGTGACGAAGAGCGCCGCGGGCACGGCGTCCGGCGCGGGGGCCTTGCTCCAGGGCCGCGTGCGCAGGGCCGTCCACAGGCCCGACTCCAGCAGCGCGTCGCGCACGCGCTCGCGGCTGAGTCCGTCCAGGTCGCCGCGTTCCACGGCGGGGAAGGCCTCGGCCTCGTCGCCGTCCAGCTCGACGGTCACGGACAGCAGCACGCGCTTGGCGCCGCGGTTCACGCCCGTCACGGTGCCGGCGCCCGGCGCCGTGTAGCGCACGCCGGCGTTGCGCTTGTCCGTGAACAGGAGCTGTCCGAGCTTGACGCGGTCGCCCTCCGCGACGGCCATGGTCGGACGCAGGCCCACGGCGTCGCGGCCCAGCACGGCCACCGAGCGCGCGGGGGGCGCGTCCTCGACCGCCGGCGTGGGCGCACCCGTGATGGGCAGGTCCAGGCCCCTGCGGATCTTGATGGATCTCACGTGGATTCCTCCCGAGTGGCCGCGGCCCCGGGCGGGGCCCCGTCCCTTCACCAGGGCGCGAGTTTACGGAGATGGGGGACGCGATTCAACCGGCAAGCGAAGGGATGCGACAAAGAG
>JAFGBK010000062.1 GCA_016933175.1 Candidatus Krumholzibacteriota bacterium
CGCCACCGCCGGGGAATCCCAGCTCGCCGGCCGTGTTGTGCTCGATGAGACAGTTTCGTATGACGGGCGATCCTCGAAAACAGATCCCCCCCCCGCGCCTCCATAGTACGGATCGGCGGAATTATGATGGATGTGACAGTTCTCGATCAACGGGCTGGATATGCCATCTACACAGATGCCTCCACCATGCGTCGCCAAGTTGTCCCGCAGAATGCAGCCCCGGATGGTCGGCGATGCATTATCGATCAGGATTCCCCCGCCCATGCCTGTCCAGCTATAGCCGTTTATCACTGTGATGTCCTCTAGTATGGCTGCCTCCGTTTCATCGTGGCAGAAGTAAAAGCCGCTTCCAAACCGGCCCTCCGCATCGATGACGCACCTCTCGGGATTGCCGCTCTGGGAACTGACGGTAATCGCCTTTCCCCAGTAGCGGACCCCTTGGTACTGGATGTCGCGATAGGTGCCATCGGCGAGCAGAACGGAATCCCCGTCCACGCAGGCGTTGATGGCCTCCTGTATGGTCGGGAAGTCCCCCGTGCCGTCGGGATTGACATGGTAGGTCGCCGCTGGCGCGGTTGCTGCCGGCACGAGAAGCATGCCGCTGATGATGACGGTGGAGAGGCGCATGGGCATCCCGCCGGGTTCGATCGCCCTTCAAGGATACCACGTAAAGCGCCGACTACGGCGGCACGATTTTTTATTCGAGCGGAAGGGCTATTCCCCGAAGCAGATGCCCGTCTCGCGGCCCAGGCGCACCAGAGGATGGTCCGGCGGCACCAGGCGCTGCCGGTCGGCCACCTTCTCGATCTCCACGCTGGTGATGGCGTTGCCCTGCAGGCGCGCCATGCGCCCGAACTCGCGGCGGGACACCAGGTGCACGGCCTTGCTGCCCAGGCGGCTGGCCAGCACGCGGTCGTAGGCCGTGGGCGTGCCGCCCCGCAGCAGGTGCCCCAGCACCGTCACGCGCGTCTCCAGGGCGAGCCGGCTCTCGATCTCGGCCGCCACCAGGTTGCCGATGCCACCCAGGCGGACGGGATCCGCGCTGTCGGCCACGCGCCGCTTGATGACCGGCTCGCCGCCCTCCGGGCGGGCGCCCTCGGCCACCACGACGATGCTGAAGTGCCGCCCGCGCCGGTTGCGCGCCGTCACCTTCTCGCAGATGGCGTCGATCTTGTAGGGGATCTCGGGGATGAGGACGATGTCGCCGCCGCCGGCGATGCCGGCGTGCAGGGCCAGCCAGCCGGCGTTGCGGCCCATGACCTCCACCACCATCACGCGGTGGTGGCTCTGGGCCGTGGTGTGGATCCGATCGATGGCCTCGGTGGCGATGCTCACCGCCGTGTCGAAGCCGAAGGTGAGGTCGGTCTCGAAGATGTCGTTGTCGATGGTCTTGGGGATGCCCACCACGTTGACGCCCAGCTTCGACAGGCCATGGGCGATGGACAGGGTACCGTCGCCGCCGATGCAGATGATGGCGTCCAGGCCGAGGCTCTGGATGTAGCTGACGGCCTCGTGGCTGCGATCGATGCTGGTGCGCTTGTCGCCCTCGCCCAGGTGCCACTCGAAGGGATTGGCGATGTTGCTGGTCCCCAGTATGGTGCCGCCCTGGGTGAGGATGCCCGAGACGTCGTCCAGCCCCAGCTTGCGGGACTGCTTCTGCACCAGGCCGGCGTAGCCGTCCTGGAAGCCGATGACGTCCCACTGGAAATGGCCGATGGCGGTCTTCACCACCGCGCGCAGGACCGCGTTGAGACCGGGCGCGTCGCCGCCGCCGGTCAGCACGCCGATGGCGTCGATCGTATCGCTCATGACCGCCGTCCTTTCCGTATCCGGGAGAGCCGGGGATGCATCAGGGTTCGTCCCGTTTGATAGCAGACTTGAAGGAATCCCGCCAGTGGCGGAAGGCTTCCGGATGGATTAGGTTCAGGCGCGGCGGCGCCCGCCGCCCGCCCGGGAGGGACGATGGCCTTCGAGAGACCGCCGCGGGTCCTGGCCCTGGACCTGGACGGCACCCTCATCACCGACTACGGCAACTGGCGGGCCCCCGTCAGCCGGGAAAATCTCGACGCCCTGGCCGACCTGCGGGCGGCGGGGACCCGCGTCGTCATCAGCACGGGGCGCAGCGTCAGCTCGACGCGGAGCATCCTGGAGCGCACGGGGGACGCGGCGCTGCTGGCCTGCGACCTGATCACCCACAGCGGCGCCGCGATCCTGGACGCCGGCGGCAGGCTCCTGTCCACCCATCCCCTGCCGCGCGCGGAGGCCGCGCTCCTGCTGGCCATCTACCGGGAGCACGGCCTGGACCCCATCCTCTTCGAGAGCGTCGCCCGCGGCGGCGCCTGCCTCTACGAGCGCGACCCCGCCAACCCCCGCATGGCCCGCTACCTGGCCGCGCGCGCCCGCGAGGAGGGCGACGGCGGCCTCTTGCGGCGCGTCGCGCGCCTGGAGGACCACCTCGACGAGGATCCCCTGTCCCTGGGCACCATCGACACGGCGTGCAAGCTCGACCTGGCCTACGACGCCATGACGGCCCTGGACCTGCCGGGCAGCCGCATCGCCCTGCAGAACCTGGTGAGCATGGAGGGCGAGACGCTCCACTTCTTCCTCGAGGCCTTCGCCAGGGACGCCAGCAAGGGGGCGGCCTTCCGCGAGTACTGCGCCCTCGAGGGCGTCGCCATCGACCGCGCCGCCGCCATCGGCGACGGGCACAACGACCTGGGGCTCCTGGAAGCCGTGGGCTTCGGCATCGCCATGGGCAACGCGCCCGAGGAGCTCAAGGCCGTGGCCGATCACGTGGCGCCCGACTTCGACCGCAACGGCGTGGCCGCCGCCATCCGCGCCTGCCTGCTGCCCTGACCGCGCGGCCGCGCCGGAGGGGCCGCGCCGGGGCCGCCGGCGCCCGCCGATCAGGCCGCCGCGCCGCCGCTTACGCCTTGCCCGCCGCGGCCGGAGGCGCTAATCATTCGACATGCTCGACCGCCTCCGTCGCCACGCACTCCCCGTTCTGATCGCCCTCGCCGCCGCCCTGGCCGCCGGCTGCGGCGCGTGCCGCCGCTGCGACCAGGAGCGCGAGCGCTACCTGCGCGAATGGGGGGAGGCCGAGGACACCGAGCGCGTCCAGGAGGGCGAACTCGTCACGGAGACCTGGTACTACTGGTCGCGGGGCCGCTCGGTGGTCTTCTTCTGGGACGAGCGCGACTGCGCCTGCGAGGTGAGCACCTACACCTTCACGCCCGAGCCGGATGCCGCCCTGGTTCCCGCCGACAGCCTGCCCGGCGCCCGCCGGGAGCTGGCCTTCCGCACGGCCCGCCCCCGCCTGCTGCGGCCCTGACGCCGCCCGCGCCGCGCGCCGGACCCCTGCCGGCCCGCGCCGGGCGGTTGCCCGCCATCCCCGTCGGCCATCCGCGAGTCGGCGGCCTACCAGGGCGCCATCACGATCTTGCCGAACTGCCGGCGTTCGGCCATGAGCCGGTGGGCCTCGGCCACCTCGCCCAGGGGCAGGACGCGGTCGATGACGGGATCGAAGACGCCCGCGGCCACGAGCGCGAGGATGTGCGGCAGCGTGCCCCGGCTGCCCATCGTGCTGCCCATCACCGTCAGGTTCTTGAAGAAGACGGCCCGCAGGTCGGCCTTGAGCTCGGGGCCCGTGGTGGCCCCGCAGGTGACCACGCGACCGCCCGGCGCCAGGCAGCGCAGGCTGCCGGCGATGGTCTTCTCGCCCACGTGGTCCACGGCGATGTCCACGCCGCGCCTGCCGGTGATGCGCTTCACCTCGGCCACGAAGTCCTGCTCCTCGTAGTTGACGACGTGCTCGGCGCCCAGGTCGCGGGCCCGGGCCAGCTTCGCGTCGCTGCCGGCCGTGGCGATGACCGTCGCCCGGAAGTGCCGCGCGATCTGGATGGCCGCGGCGCTGACGCCGCTGCCCGCCGCCTGCACCAGCACCCAGTCGCCGCTTCGCACGCGCGCCTTGGCGACCAGCATCTCCCAGGCCGTCAGGAAGACCAGGGGCACCGCCGCCGCGGCCTCGAAGCCAAGCCCCTCCGGGATGGGCAGCGCGTTCGCCACGGGCAGGGCGAACCGGTCGCACTGGACGCCGTCGGCGCTCTCGCCGTAGATGCCGTAGCGGCGGCAGTACTGGTCGCGGCCCGACCAGCAGGCCTCGCAGCGCCCGCAGGAGAAGCCTGGCGCCACGGCCACGCGGTCGCCGACGGCGAAGCCCTCGACGCCGGGGCCCAGCGCGGCCACCACGCCGGCCCCGTCCGAGCCCGGCGTGATGGGCAGGGGGAAGCGGTGCCCCGGCACGCCGCGGCGCACCCAGGTGTCCAGGTGGTTCAGGCCCACGGCCTTCATCTCCAGGAGCAGCTCGCCGGGCCCCGGCTCGGGGTCGGGCAGGGACTCGATCCTCAGGGCGTCCAGGCCGCCGTGCTCGTGGATGCGCACCGCTTTCATTCTGCACCTCCTGCATGCGGATCGTCCCCGGCGGGACCGCCGCCGGGCGCGCCTACCTTATCGCAATTCCATCGGTTTCAGCAACTTAAGGCCGCCGGCGCCATGGCAGGGAGATTGCGTAACGGCGCCGTGACTCCCGTTCCCGGCCGGGGCGAGGCGGGGCCGCCGCCTGCGTCCGGCGGGAACGTGGATGCAACTCGATGCAGGAGAATCCGTTGCTGCCCAAGGAACAGGCACAGCTCACCATCCAGCGCGTCCTCCAGCGGGGAATGATCGAGGACCCCGCCCTGCGCGAGGCCCTCGAGCGGGAAATTAGTGCCGGTTTCGATACGGTGGGCCGCACCCTCGCGCGATTCATCGACAAGCGCCGCAAGACCGAGGAGCGCCTGGTCGCCGCCGAGAAGCGCTTCCGCGAGCTCTTCGAGGAGACCAACGACGCCATCCTCCTCCACGACCTGGACGGCAAGATCTCGGCGGCCAACTGCCGCGCCATCGAGCTGATGGGCTATCCCCACGACGAGCTGGTGCGCATGTCCATCCAGCAGCTCTTCCCGGCCGACGAGAAGAGCAGCGCCAAGGACAAGGGGCTGCGCGAGGTCTGCGAGGAGAGCTCCAGCCGCTACGTGGCCCGCGTGGAGAAGGCGGACGGCGCCGTGCTGGACGTGGACGTCAGCTCCCGCCTGATCAATCCGGGCACGGGCCTGGTCCAGAGCATCTTCCGCGACATCTCCCGGCAGAAGAAGATCGAGCTGCAGCTCAAGCAGGCCAACGAGCAGCTCGCCCGCCAGGCCCGCGAGCGCACGCAGGCCCTGGGCGAGGCGCACCAGCAGCTCAAGGACGCCCTGCGCAAGTGCAAGACCGTCGAGCAGGCGCGCCTGGAGATCGAGAAGCAGTTCGGCAGCGTGGTCAGCAGCAGCCCCGTGGCGATGCAGATGTTCAGCATCGACGAGGAGGGGCGGCTCGTCTTCGCCGGCGCCAACCCCGCGGCCGAGCGCGCCCTGGGCATCCGCCACACGGAGATGATCGGCCGCCTCTTCACCGAGCTCTGGCCCTTCCTCGCCGGGACGGAGATCCCCGAGCGCTTCCGCGCCGTGGCGGAGACCGGCGAGCCCTGGTTCCTCGATCAGACCGAGTTCGACGTGGACGGCGAGCAGCGGGTCTTCCAGGTCCACGCCTTCCAGACCTCGCACCGCCACATGGTCGCCATGTTCGTCGATATCAGCGACCGCACGCGGAGCCAGGAGGAGCTGCGCGCCTCCAAGCAGATGCTGCAGCTCATCCTGGACACCATTCCGGCGCGGGTCTTCTGGAAGGACGAGGACCAGGCCTACCTGGGTGGCAACCACCTCTTCGCCCGGGACGCCGGCTTCGAGACCGCGGAGTCCATCATCGGCAAGACCGACTTCGACATGCCCTGGCGCGAGCACGCCGAGCGCTACCGCGAGGACGACCGCGCGATCCTCGCCTCCGGCACGGCCCGGCTCAACGCCGAGGGACCCCATACCTACGCCGACGGCAGCGATGGCTGGATCCGCGTCAGCAAGATCCCCCTGCGGGATCCCGCGGGCCGCATCATGGGAACCCTCGGCACCTACACCGACATCACCCGGAGCAAGAAGTTCGAGCAGAGCCTCTCCGAGAGCGAGTCGCGCTACCGGAGCCTGGTGGAGATGGCGCCCGAGGGCATCGCCATCTACGTGGACGACAAGCTGCGCTACATGAACCGCGCCGGCGCCGCCATACTCGGCGCCGAGAGCTCCGAGGAGCTCGTGGGCCGCGACTGGCGCGACTTCGTGCCGCCCGGCATCCCGGCGGCGAAGACCGCGGTGACCCGGAGCATCCTGTGCGGCAAGGGCGGCGAGGGCACCACCGAGGTGCGGGCCCGCGGCGTGGACGGGCGCGACGTGATCCTCGAGCTGTCCGGCGCGCCCATCATCTACGAGGGCGCGCACACGGTGCAGCTCATGTTCCGCGACGTGACCGGCCGCAAGCGTTTCGAGAAGGAGCTGAAGCAGGCGCGGGCCGAGGCCGAGGAAGCCAACCGCGCCAAGAGCGAGTTCCTGGCCAGCATGAGCCACGAGATCCGCACGCCCATGAACGGCATCGTCGGCATGGCCGACCTGCTGAGCAAGACCAGCCTGGATTCGGAGCAGACGGACTTCGTGCAGACCCTGCGGGACTCGGCCACCTCGCTGCTCTCCATCCTCGGCGACCTGCTCGACGTGTCCAAGATCGAGGTTGGCAAGCTGGAGCTGACGCCCGTTCCCTTCGAGCTGCGCAAGACGGTGCAGCAGGTCATCGACCTGCTGGCGGCCAGCGCGCACGAGAAGGGCCTCTCCCTGGCGCTGGATTTCGAGGAGGACGGGCCGTCCCTCGTGGTGGGCGACGCTGGACGCATCCGGCAGGTACTGGCCAACCTGGTGGCCAACGCCGTCAAGTTCACGGACGAGGGCTCGGTGCGGGTGCGCGTCCGCCACGATACCGAGGGCGAGGCGGGCTGCGGCTTCCTCTTCGAGGTGGTGGACACGGGCGTCGGCATCCCCGCGGACCGACGCGAGAGCATCTTCGAGAAGTTCCAGCGGGGCGACGCGGCCATGCGCCGCCGCTTCGGCGGCAGCGGCCTGGGCCTGGCGGTCTCCAAGCAGCTCGTGGAGCTGATGGGCGGCGCCATCGGCGTCGACAGCCGGCGCGGGCGGGGCTCGCGGTTCTGGTTCCGCCTGCCCCTGGAGCCGGCGGGGCCCTGGGAGGCCCCCGAGAGCGGCGGGGAGGCCGAACCCCTCGGGGGCGAGCCGCCCCGCGTGCTGCTGGTGGAGGACAACCGCGTCAACCAGAAGGTGGCCCTGGTGATGCTGGAGAAGCTC
>JAFGBK010000010.1 GCA_016933175.1 Candidatus Krumholzibacteriota bacterium
CGACGGGCTTCTCCAACACCCACGTCAACGCCCTCGTCAACGACAACATGCTGCCCTTCATCGTCAGCGTCGCCTGCGTCAACGGCAGCTTCGCCAGCACGACCTGCTTCGCCGAGGCCTGGCTCCAGGCGTCCCACGGCGTCGAGCCGACGGGGGCTGTCGGCATGTACGCCTCGACGGTCAACCAGTCCTGGGCGCCGCCCATGAGCGCGCAGGACGAGATCGTCGACCTGCTGGTGGCCGGCGCCAAGCGCACCTACGGCGCGCTCTGCTTCAACGGCGCCTGCCAGATGATGGACGATTACGGCGCGGACGGCGTCGACGAGTACCTCTACTGGACCATCTTCGGCGATCCCAGCCTGCGCGTGCGCACCGACACGCCGACGGCCCTGGCCGTCAGCCACGCGGGGGTCATCGTGCCGCTGGCCGAGACCTTCGAGGCGGACACCGAGCCCGGCGCCCTGGTCGCCCTCAGCGACGGCGGCGTCTTCATCGGCGCGGCCTTCGCCGACGCCGGCGGCCACGCCGTCGTGCCCATCGCGGGCACGCTGCCCGCCCCGGGCACCACGGCCACGCTCACCGTGACCAGCTTCAACCGCGTGCCCCACGTGGAGGAGGTCCTGGTGGGCGACCTGCTGGTGCCCACCTGCGATGTCTCGCCGGGCGCCTTCGTCGAGAACATGCTGAACGACGAGGTGCGGACCGACTACCTGCACATCGCCAACGACGGCGAGCCCGGCTCGACGCTCTACTACGCCATCGCGCTGGTGGATCCGAACTACCCGCGCGCGGCGGCCCCGGCGCCGCGCAACCTCACCGGCTCCGACTGCGTCGCCGACCTCGCCGAGTTCTTACCCGGCACCACGGTGGACATCACCTTCACGGTGAGCTGCGTCAGCAACGACAGCGAGTGGATCAAGGACGTCGTCATCGACTTCCCGGCCGGCACGGTGGTCAACGCGGCCACGCCCTTCACGGGCGGCTCCGGCGGCGACATTCCCTACAACGGGGCCACGGGCGACGGCGTCGCGGCCGAGTGGCACGGCACCGGCACCTACGGCGACATCTATCCCAACGAGAGCGCCACGGCGACGGTGAACGTCACCTTCGCGAGCCCCACGGGCGACGTGGTCCTCGACTGGACCCTCTTCGGCGACGACTGGGGCAATCCGCCGCACGAGGTCGCGGGCCAGATCGTCATCGCCCTCGCCGGGCCCAACGTGGCGGTCGTCGCCCCCGACGGCGGCGAGGCCTGGGGCATCGGCGAGACCCGGACCATCGAGTACGTGGCCGCCGGCGGGCCGACCAGCGTCACCATCGAGCTCTATCGCGGACTGGCCTACGGCTGGGAGACCCTCGTCGCCGGCCACCCGGCCGCCGCCGGCAGCTTCGCCTGGACGGTCACCGGTCCCGTCAGCGCCGACTGCCTGGTGAGGGTCTCCGACGCCGACGATCCGGGCGTCAGCGACACGAGCGACGCCGCCTTCACCATCTACCGGCCGCTGGACTGGGTGGCGCTGGACCAGATGGCGGGCCAGATCCCCTGCGGCGAGCTGGATGACATCCTGGTGACCTTCGACAGCACCGGCCTGCCCGAGGGCACCTACGAGGCCGAGATCGTCATCACCAGCAACGCCGGCGACCCGGTGGTCGTGCCGGTGACGGTGCACGTGACCGAGGACCTGACGCCGGCCGGCCAGGCGCCGGCGGCCCTGGCCCTCGGCCAGAACCACCCGAATCCCTTCAATCCCAGGACGACCATCAGCTTCGGCCTGCCGGAGGCCGGCCCCGCCACGCTGGCGATCTTTGACGTGGGCGGCCGCCGCGTGCGCACGCTCGTCAGCGGCGAGCTGGGCGCCGGCCGGCACCACGTCGTCTGGGACGGACGCGGCGACACGGGCCGGTCCCTGGCCTCGGGCGTCTACTTCTACCGCCTCGAGACCGACGGCCAGGTCCTGGGCCGCAAGATGCTGCTTCTGAAGTAGGGCCGCCGCCTTTCGGCGAGGGTCCCACGAGCCCGGCCGCCGGCGCGGCCGGGCTCTTTTTATGGCGTGCCACAGTTTGCGGTTCTGATATAATCGTGTCGCCACGACTCCGGGCGGGCGAAGCCCGCTCTGCTCCGAACCATCGAAGGAGGGACCCCATGCGCGCGCGCGCCATCCCGCTCGCCGCCCTCCTGGCGGCGGCCTTGTCGGTTTCCCACGCGCTTCCCCATGCGGCCGGCCTGGCGGCCGCGGACATCCCACCCGATCCAGGCGCGGTGCCCGGTCCCATGCTGGTGATCGCCGCGACCGAGCTGGCCCCGGCGGCCCTGGACCTGGTCGCCTGGAAGAACCAGACGGGCGTGCCCACGCGCCTGGTGCGCACGGCCGAGATCGGCGGCACGGCGGCCGAGATCCAGGCCTACATCCAGGCCGCCTACGACGAGGAGGGCCTGGCCTACGTCCTGCTCCTCGGCGACGCCGAGCTGCTGCCGCCGCTCTACGCCGGCGGCGCGCCGGCCGACCCGGACTACGCGCTCGTCGCGGGCGGCGACGTCTACCCCGATCTCTGCGTCGGGCGCCTGCCGGCGGCCACCGCCGGCGAGATGGACCTCATGGCGCGGCGGATCATCGCCTACGAGCGGGATCCCGAGCCCTCGCCGCCCTGGTGCGCCCACGCCGCCGGCGTGGGCGGCAACGCCGCCCTGCTGGACGCCGTCCGCGACCTCCTGCTCGCCGGCCCCTACACCGAGGTGGACCGGCTCTACGCGCCAGGGGCGACGACGGCCGACGTGGCCGCCGCCCTCGACGAGGGGCGCGGCCTCGTCAACTACTGCGGCCACGCGAGCGCCGCGGGCTGGCAGGCGCCCGCCTTCGGCCTCGCCGACGTGGCCGCGCTGACGAATACCTTTCGCCCGCCGTGCATCGTCGACGCGGGCGCCATGACGGGGCGCTTCGACGGCGGCACCTGCCTGGCCGAGGCCTGGCTGCGGGCCGGGAACGACGGCCTGCCCACGGGCGCCGTCGGCGTCTACGCGCCGGCGACAGCCCTCGCCTACGCCGAGGCCGAGGCGACGCAACTCCACGTCGCCGAGCTGCTGGCCGCGGGCGCCAGCGACCGGCTCGGCGCCCTCTGCTTCGGCGGCGCCTGCCTGATGCTGGACGAGTACGGCCCCGCCGGCGCCGAAACCTTCCGGCACTGGATCCTGTTCGGCGATCCCAGCCTGCGCGTCCGCACCGACGCGCCGGACCACATCTTCTCCAAGCACGCCTCCTTCGTCGATCCGGCCTGGGACAGCTTCTGGGTCCTGACGGACCCGGGTGCCCTGGCCGCCCTCAGCTACAAGGGCCAGCTCATCGGCGCCGCCGTGGCCGACGCGACGGGCACGGTCTTCGTGCCCCTCGACGCGCCCCTGCCGCCCGAGGGGGAGAGCGTGGTGCTCACCCTGACGGCGGTGAACGGCTGGCCCGACATCGAATTGATCACCGTCCACTGCCAGACGGACGCACCGGCGCCGGCGGCCGGCTTCGCGCTGGGCGCCAACCATCCCAACCCCTTCAACCCGACCACGCGCATCCCCTTCCGTCTCGCGGCCGCGGGGGCGGTGGACCTGGCCGTCTACGACGTCCGCGGCCGGCACCTGCGCACCCTGGTGGCGGCCACGCTGCCGGCGGGCGAGCATGCCGCCGCCTGGGACGGCCGCGACGAGGCCGGCCGCGCCCTGCCCGCGGGCGTGTACCTGTACCGCCTGCGCGCGCAGGGCCGCGCGGCCGCGCGGCGCATGGTGCTGATCGAATAGCCGCGCGGATCGCCGCCGGCGAGGCGCAGATCGGCGCTTGTCTCCCGGCGGGGCGCTTCGTATTGTGAGCGCATGAAGACGCTGCAGCCCAGGTCCATGCCTCCCCGCGAGGTCTTCAAGCGCCTCCTGGGCCCCGACATGGCCCGCCGCGTCGAGGCGGAGGGGCTCCGCGTCCTCGTGGTCAATCCCGGCTCCACCTCCACCAAGGTCGCCTACCTCGAGGGCATCGAGAAGAAGGCCGCCTTCGCGGCCCACATCCGGCCCGACGTGGACGACACCGTCGAGCACCGCGTGGAGATGGTCCTGCGCTGGCTCGCCGAGACGGGCATCGACCTGTCCGCCCTGGACGGCATCGCCGCCCGCGGCGGACTCATCCGGCCCGTGCCCGGCGGCACCTACGCCATCAGCCCCGAGCTGGCGGAGGACCTGAGCCGCACGCGCCTCGAGCACGCCTCCAACATGGGCATCCCCATCGCCCTGGCCCTGCGGGACCGCTCCGGCCGGGACGCGCTGCCGGTGACCACCACCGACCCCGTCGTCATCGACGAGACGGAGCTGGTCAGCCGCATGACGGGCCTGCGCGAGATCAAGACCGACGGCACCAGCGTCCACTACCTCAACCACCGCGCCGTGATCCGCCTCAGCGCCTGGGAGTTCGGCATCGATCCGGACGAGGCCAGCGTGGTCAGCGCCCACCTGGGCGGCGGCATCTCCTTCCTGCGCCACCACCGGGGACGCGCCGTGCGCGTCATCAACGCCTTCAGCGGCGCGCCGGGGCCCAACCGCTGCGGCGCCCTGCCCATCCATGACGTCATCATGGGCCTGCGGGAACAGCGCCTGACCCTGGACGAGCTCAGCCGCGGCGTCTTCGGCGAGGGGGGGCTGCTGTCCCTGGCCGGCACCAACGACTTCAAGACCCTGCTGGAGTTCCGCCGGCACGGCGCGACGCCCGAGCAGGTCGCGAAGATCGAGCTGATCCTGCGCTTCTTCGCCCAGAAGTTCGGCGAGCACATCCTGGCCATGGCCGCCGGCTGGGGCCGGCCCGACTACATCTGCCTCACCGGCGACATGAGCCAGAGCGACGAGCTGGCCGACGAGATCGAGCGGCGCGTCGGGGGGCTGCTGCCCATCGTGCGCGTGCCGGGCTCCCTCGAGGCCGAGAGCCTGGCCGCCGGCATGGCCAAGGTGCTCGTCCGTCCGGACCTGCTGCGCGACTACGCGTCCGCCCGCGACGAGCTGGCCGCCCTGCGGCGCGAGGAGAACCGCCGCATCGACGAGCCCGTCTTCAGGAAGCCCGTCCTCAACCGGCCCGTGGGCAGCCCCATCCGCAACCTGGACGAGCTGATCCACGCCACGCGCGGCATGGTCAACCGCTTCTTCGTGCCGACCATCGCCATCGCCGGCTCCGACAACGAGGACGCCCTCGAGGCCGCGCGCCGCGCCAGCGAGCGGGGCGAGTACCGGATCGCCCGCTTCCTGCTGGTGGGGGACGAGGCGCGCACGCGCGCCCTGGCCGCCGAGGTGGGCCTGGACCTGGACAGCGAGGACTGCGAGGTGGTGCCGGCCGCCGACCCCGTGGCGCGCTGCCTGGAGCTCTACGCCGAGGACCGCTGCCAGGTGATCATGAAGGGCGCGGTGAAGACGGCCGAGATCCTCGGCCCCGTCTTCTCCTGGCTCAAGGAGAGCGGCAAGCTGCCGGCGCACGCCCTGTTCAGCCACGTGGCCGTCTTTCCGCGCAGCAGCGTCAAGAAGGTCATCATCCTCACCGACGCCGGCGTCAACATCGACCCGGACCGGGAGAAGAAGGAGCGCATCCTCGAGAACGCCCTCTTCGTGGCCCGCAGCCTCAACCTGCCCGTGCCGCGGGTGGCCGTCATCAGCGCCATCGAGAAGGTGAATCCCCGCATCGAGAGCTCCGTGGACGCGGCCGGGATCGCCGCCGCCTACGCCGACCGGCGCGACTGCATCGTGGAGGGGCCGCTGAGCTTCGACGTGGCCATCGATCCCGAGATCGCCGCCGAGAAGGGCTACCAGGGGAGGATCCAGGGCGACGCCGACATCCTCGTCATGCCGGGCATCGACGCCGGCAACGTGGCCTACAAGTCGCTCACCGTCTCCAGCGGCCTCAACACGGCCGGCGTCATCGTCGGCTGCGGCATCCCCATCGTCCTGTCCAGCCGCGGCGACAGCGCCCTGACCAAGCTGGCCAGCATCGCCCTGAGCCTGCGGCTCTACTTCCAGCGGCACCAGGTGGAGCAGGAGAAGGCGTCGGGCGCCGCCTAGGCGCCCGCGCCGGCTTCGCGCGCCCGCGCCCGTCGCGCCGTCCGGCGCTAGGCGTCCGCGGCGCCCTGCCGGCGGCAGCGCGTGAAGACGGGCGCCGCGTCGAGGAGGAAGGCCTCGTCGCCTGCGGCGCCGGCCCGGTTGCGCCGGAGCGCGCAGTCCTCCAGGCGCGGCGCGGCGCCGCGCAGGTAGAGGGCGCCGCCGTCGAGGCGGGCGCGGTTGCCGAGGAAGAGGCAGCCGCGCAGCCGCGGCCGCGCGCCGCCCTCGGCGCCCAGGCCGCCGCCATAGACGGCCTCGCCGCCGGTGAAGACGCAGGCCTCCACGCGGGGCGAGGCGGCGCCGCAGTAGAGCCCGGCGCCCTTGCCGTCCGCGCCGAAGCCGAGGGCCCGGGCGCCGGTCACGGTGAAGCCACGCACCAGGCAGGCCGGCGTCTCGCCACCGCGGAAGACGAAGCCGCGGCCGCGGCCTTCGCAGTCGATGACGGTGGCAGCGGCGCCGCCGGCCCCGATCAGGACGAGGTCCTTGCCGCCGAAGTCCAGGTCGCGGTTGCCCGGCCCCTGGTAGATGCCGGGTGCGACGAGGATGGTGTCGCCGGCGAGCGCGCGCGCCAGGGCGGCGCGCAGGTGGGGCTGCCCGCCCGGAACGCAGAGGGTCCCCGACCAAGCAGGACGGGGACCCGCGAGCAAGCAGAGAATCAACATCAGCACAGTTCGCCGAATTGCGTGTGTCACGTCCGCTCCCGGGCAAGGGCCACGGGGGACGAACCTGACCTGCACACTGGTAATTCTAACAGATTTCCGGGTGCGATGGAACTACACTGGCAGTCCCCGGGCGGCGACCGGAACCGCTGGGAGGAGGACGTCGTGATGAGCAAGGCGGAGCTGCCCCGCGTGACCCTGCGGCCGCGGGAGGACCGGCGCCTCCGGCGCGGGCACTGCTGGGTCTACGACGGCGAGATCGCCGAGGCGCCGGACGGCCTGGCCGCCGGCGACAGCGTCCTGGTGGCCGACGCCGAGGGCCGGCTCGTGGGCAGCGCCCTGTGGAACCCCGGCTCGCGCATCCGCGCGCGCCTGTTCAGCCGGGATGCCGAGGACTATCGCGCCGCCCTGCCGGAGCTGCTGGCCCGCGCCCGGGCCCTGCGCCAGGGCGTCTACGACGAGCCCCACTACCGCCTGCTCTACGGCGAGTCCGACGGCACGCCCGGCGTCACGGCCGACCGCTACGGCGGCCTGGTCGTCGCGCAGCTCGCCTCGGCCGTGGCCGAGGCCCACGCGAGCGAGCTGGCCGAAGCCCTGCTGGCCCTGCCCGGCGTGGGCTCGCTGGTCCTGCGGCGCGACGCCCCCGTGCGCGAGCGCGAGGGCCTGGCCCTGCTGCCGCCCGAGGCCCGCGGCCCCGTGCCGGAGGCGCCGGAGGCGCGGGAGGGCGGCCTGCGCTGCCGCTTCGATCCCCTGGGCGGCATGAAGAGCGGCTGGTTCTGGGACCAGCGCGAGAGCCGCGCCTGGCTGCGCCGCCTGGCCGCGGGCCGGCGCGTGCTGGACCTGTTCTGCCACGCCGGCGGCTTCGCCCTGCAGGCGGCGGCGGGCGGCGCCGCCGCGGTCCTGGGCCTGGACCGCTCCGAGGAGGCCCTGGCCCTGGCCCGCGAGAGCGCCCGCCTGGGCGGCCTCGACTGCCGCTTCCGCGCCCTGGATCTCTTCGGCGGCGGCGGCGCGCCGGGCTGGCCCCACGGGCGCTGGGACCTGGTCGTCCTGGATCCGCCCGCCCTGGCCAAGTCGCGCGGCGACGCGCGGCAGGCCCTCGGCGCCTACGAGCATCTCAACAAGAAGGCCGCCGCCCGCGTGGAGGCGGGCGGCGTGCTCCTGAGCTGCTCCTGCACCTATCCCGTGGAGGAGACCGTCTGGCAGGGGACCGTCCTGCGCGCCCTCGCGCGGGCCGGCCGCCAGGCGCGCGTCATCTATCGCGGCGGCCAGGGGCCCGATCACCCCGTCCTGCCCGGCATGCCCGAAACCCGCTACCTCAAGGTCCTCGGCGTGCAGCTCCTCTAGAGCCGCGCCCTGGCGCCGGCTGGAGCGCCGGCGCCGATCGGCGCCGGCGCCCTACCAGCGGTAGGGCGCCGCCAGGATCCAGATGTCCGGCTGCTCCCAACGGTAGTAGCCCATGTTCGCCGCCTCGTTGAGCAGGCTCCGCGCGGGCCCGAACTGGGGGCTGCGCGGCGCCACCGCCGCCAGGTGCCCGACGGCCTCGGCGAACTTCTCCTGGTCGAACAGGCGCGCGCCCGTCTCGAACTCCCGGCGGTAGTAGTCCTGGAGCTTCGTCTCCAGCGCCGCGGCGTGGGGCCGCGTCGGGAAGCGCTGGAGGTAGGCCTCCATGGCCACCCAGTCCTCCGCTGCGAGGAAGAGCCGGTCCAGGTGGTGGAAGAGGGCGTCGTCGTGGCCGTGGTCCGCGTAGTAGAAGAGGTAGCCGGCGATGAGGTCGCGATCCCGCACTTCCAGCAGCAGCCGGTCCGTCCGGTCGATGATGGCCGGCGAGTGCCGCAGGCCGCGGGTCAGGCGCAGGTAGGGCAGGATCTCGTCCAGGCGGCCCTCGGCGGCCAGGGCCGCGTCGCGGGCGTCCACCAGGGGCCGGAGCACGGCCGGATCGCGGCTGGTGGCCAGCAGGCGGTCCTCCTCGCCGTAGCTGCGCGCCTGGCGCACCACGCAGTCCTGGAGACGCGCCTCGGCGTCGTCCAGGCGCCGGCGCACGCGGTTCAGGACCATCTTCTCGGCGCCCTGGCTCGTGCTGACGAGAGCGGCGGCGCGGGTCCGGTCCCCGCGCAGCCGGGCCAGCTCGCCCGCGCAGGCCGCCTCGTCGGGGGATCCGGCGAAGGAGTCGGCGGCCAGCTCCAGCTCCTGGACGCGGTCGAGCCGGTCCTGGAAGGTGAAGACATCCTCGGGCACGTGCCCGAGCCAGTCGTCCATCAGGTCGGCCATGGCCGCCCGCGCGGCGGGGATGTCCGCCGTGTCGAAGTAGGCCTGGCGGATCTGCTCGAAGTGGGCGCGGGCGTCCCGCTGCTCGCCCACGGTCTTGGGGGTGCGGCTGCCGGCGCAGCCGGCCGTCACCAGCAAGAGGGGCAAGAGGGCGAGAACGGTCGCGCGCGGGGAAGCGTTCATGTCGGCCTCCTTGGCTGGCGGGACCTTGCGCAAGCGCTTGAAGCCTAGGGGGACGCCCCGACGGCGTCAAGCGGCACCGCGGGTCGGAAATGGGCTTGCTTCTTTTGTTAGGGTGGGCTAATTTGTCCCGGCAACCGGTTCCGGGAGCTTGGCATGGCCCAGATCAGCAATCTCTCCTGCAGCCTCGAGGACTACCTCGAGATCATCCTCCAGCTGGTCCACGAGAAGGGCGAGGCCCGCGTCAAGGAGATCGCGGCGCGCAAGGCCGTGCGCATGGCCAGCGTCACGGGCGCGCTCAAGCGCCTGGCCAAGGAGCAGCTGATCGTCTACAAGGCGCGCGAGTCGGTGACCCTCACGGACGCGGGCTACGACCTGGCGGGGCGCGTGCTCAAGCGCCACCAGTTCATCGCCCGCTTCCTGGGCGAGGTCCTCGGCGTGCCCGCCGATACCGCGTCGCGGGACGCCTGCGCCATCGAGCACGTCATCAGCCTGGACAGCCTGGACCGCCTCGCCGGCTTCATGGAGTTCCTCAAATCGCCGGTCCTGGTCGAGCAGGACGTGGCCGGCCGCTTCCAGCGCAGCTACACCGCCGGCGCGGCGCGCCTCAACGGCAGCGAAACCGGCCGGTCCGCCGACTGCGGCGGTCTGGCCGACGAGGCCATCCGCATCTTCAGTCGCAACGCGGCCCAGGTGCAGCTCACCGAGCTCAAGCCCGGCGAGCGGGGCCGCGTCGTCAGCGTGCGCGCCTCGACGCCCATCCGCCAGCGCCTGGTGGACATGGGCCTCCTGCCCGGCGTCGAGCTGGTCATGCAGCGGGTGGCGCCCCTGGGCGATCCCATCGACATCAAGCTGCGCGGGTTTCACCTTTCCCTGCGCAAGATCGAGGCCGCGACCATCGGCGTCGAGAGACTGTAGGCGGCCGTGTTCGAGCGCCTGCGGACCGGCGGGGGCGTTCCCCAGGAACTCTACCAGAGCCGCGAGCTGACGGTGGCCCTGGCCGGCAATCCCAACTCCGGCAAGACCAGCGTCTTCAACGGACTGACCGGCGGCCACCAGCACGTGGGCAATTACCCCGGCGTCACCGTCGAGAAGAAGTGGGGGCGGGTGCGCGGCCTGGGCGGCCCGATGCTGGTGGTGGACCTGCCCGGCACCTACGGGCTCACCACGCGCAGCGACGAGGAGCGCGTGGCGCGCGGCTTCCTGCTGCGCGACAGGCCCGACGTGGTGACGGACGTCATCGACGCCTCCAACCTGGAGCGCAACCTCCACCTGGCCGTGCAGCTCCTGGAGCTGGAGCTGAACCTCGTTCTGGCCCTCAACATGAGCGACATGGCCCGCGACCAGGGCCAGCGCCTGGACCTCGAGCGCCTGGGCGAGCTCATGGACGCCCCCGTCGTCGAGACGGTGGCCAGCCGCGGGGGCGGCCTGGACGCCCTCAAGCAGGCCATGCGCGAGGCCGCCACGCGGACGCGCGGCGAGCGGCGCGTGGATTACGGCGAGGACCTCGAGGCCGAGATCGTCCGCGTCGAGGCGGCCCTGGCGCCGGCGCCGGACCTCGTCTTCCCGCGCCGCTACGCGGCCGTGAAGCTCCTGGAGGGCGACAGCGAGGTCCAGGCGGAGCTGAGCCGCGTCCATCCCGACTTCGCCGCCGTGCAAGCCGTCGTCCAGGCGGCCCGCGCCCGGCTGCAGCTGCGCTTCCGCGAGGACACGGCCGTGCTCATCGCCGACCGGCGCTACGGCTTCGCCGCCGGCCTCGCCCGCGAGGTAACCCTGCGCGGGCCCCGCCTCGACCGCGTCACCCGGAGCGAGCACATCGACGGCGTGCTGGCCCATCGCTGGCTGGGCCTGCCCATATTCGCCCTCTTCATGTTCCTGCTCTTCTGGATCACCTTTCGGGCCGGTGCGCCGCTGATGGACCTGATGGAGAACGGCTTCGGCCGGCTGGCCGCGGGCGTCGACGCCGTCTGGCCGGCGGGGCGGCTGGCGGCCCTGCACAGCCTGCTGCTGGACGGGGTGATCGGCGGCGTCGGCGGGGTGCTGGTCTTCCTGCCCAACATCGTCCTGCTGTTCCTGGGCATCAGCGTCCTGGAGGAGACGGGCTACATGGCCCGCGGCGCCTTCATCATGGACCGGCTCATGCACCACTTCGGCCTGCACGGCAAGAGCTTCATCCCCATGCTGGTGGGCTTCGGCTGCACGGTGCCGGCCATCATGGCCACGCGCATGCTGCCCAGCCGGCGCGACCGGATCGTGACCATCCTCATCCTGCCCTTCATCTCCTGCGGCGCGCGGCTGCCCGTCTACCTGCTGATCATCCCGGCCTTCTTCCCGCCCCTCTGGCAGGCGCCCCTGCTGCTGGGCATCTACCTCCTCGGCACCTGCCTGGGCCTCGTCGTGGCCCGCATTCTCAGCCGCACGGTCCTCGTGGGCGAGGAGACTCCCTTCGTCATGGAGCTGCCGCCCTACCGCCTGCCGACGGCGCGCAGCGTGCTGTTCCACATGTGGCACCGGGCCTGGCTCTACGTGCGCAAGGCCGGAACGGTGATCCTCTTCATCTCGGTCATCCTGTGGCTGCTGACCAGCTACCCCAAGCCCGAGCTCTCCCAGGTGGCCGGCGGCGCCGCCCGCGCCGGGCAGACCATCGCCCAGACGGCCGCGGCGCGGCAGGCCGAGGCCCTGGAGTACTCGACGGCGGGACGCATCGGCAAGGCCCTGGCCCCCGCCATGGCGCCGCTGGGCTTCGACTGGCGCATCACGACGGCCTTCCTGGGCGCCTTCGCGGCCAAGGAGGTCTTCGTGGCCCAGATGGGGATCGTCTTCTCCCTGGGTGAGGAGGGCGCCGGCGGCAACCGCCGCCTGCGCGAGACCCTGGCCGCCAACTACACGCCACGCACGGGGCTGTCCATCCTGATCTTCGCCCTGCTGGCCACGCCGTGCATGGTCACCTTCGTCGTCACCGGGCGCGAGGCGGGCGGCTGGCGCTGGGCCGTGGCGCAGTGGGTGGGATTCACAGCCCTGGCCTGGCTCGTGGCCTTCGTGGTCTACCAGGTCACGGGCCTGGTGATGGCCTGAGCGCCGCACCGGCGGACCGTCGCATTCGTATTGCATCCCCGCAAAAAAGTCGCGGGCAGGCGCTTCGGCCCCGCATCATCTGGTATAATTGACGGTTGACTACCGGCCAATCCTACACGGCGTGACGCCGCACTCGGAGGCGACCACCATGCGGATCCGGATCTCGGGCCCCATCGTCCTGCTGCTGGTCCTGGCGCTGCCCGCAGCGCTCCTCGCCCACGAGGGATTCACTCCCAATCCGCGGCCCCTGTCCGGTCCACCGGAGCCGCCACGCACGGACCTGCTGAACGAGGGCTTCGAGGACGCCTGGCCCCCGGCCGGCTGGGCCGTCATCCATGCGGGCAACACCTACACCTGGAACCGCACGACCGCCAAGAAACACAGTGGCGCCTACAGCGCTTACGTCCACTACGGCTCGCAGACGAGCTGGCAGGACGAGTACCTGGTCACGGCGGCCATGGACTTCACCGGAACGACCGCCGTCTTCCTGGAGTTTTTCGAGGACCAGACCTACTGGCCAGCCTTCGGCGACCACCACTACATCGGCGTGAGCACCACGAGCCAGACCGACCCGGCGGCCTTCACCATGATCGAGGACTGGACGCCGACCAACCACACCATCGACGGCTTCACCAGCGATCCGGTGACGGTGAGCCTCAGCGACTACGCGGGCGAGCCGGTGGTCTACCTCTGCTTCCGCTACACGGGCACCTACGCCGACGACTGGTACGTCGACGACATCAGCGTCTACGAGCCCTTCGACCACGACGTCGCCGTGGAGGCCCTGCTGCCCGACGACGAGCAGTTCGCGGCGCCCGGCCCCCTGTCGCCCCGCGTCGTCGTGCTCAACCACGGGCAGAACCCCGAGATCTTCGACGTGTCGCTGGCCATCCGCGAGTCCGGCACCGCCGTCTACGGCGAGATCCTGGCCTGCACGCTGGCCGTGGCGGCCCGCGACACCCTGGACTTCCCCGACCTGGCGCTGACCGCGGGCAACTACTACCTGCTGGACGCCGCGGCGCTGCTGGCCGGCGACCTGGACACGGGCAACAACACCGCCGGCGCCTTCGACGACACCTACACCCAGCTCCACGTGCCCCTGGGCCACTTCCACACCAACGCCGGCTGCGGCTACTGCGCGCCCGCCGACAACATCCTCGACGCCTACATGGCGAGCCAGGGGGACGACGTCGCCCTGCTGCGCGTCCACACCTGGTGGCCCAACGCGGCGGACGCCCTCTACCAGGCCAACCCGGTGCAGAGCCAGGAGCTGATCCTGAGCTACGCCGCCGACTTCACCCCGCACCTGTGGATCGACGGCACGACGGACGCCGGCTCGGGCTACGGCGCCTACGCGAGCGCCTTCGAGGCGCGCAAGCTCGTCCACGCGCCGGGCCTGCTCGCCATGCACTGGAACCCGCTCGCCGAGCAGCTCGTCGTGCGCGTGGACGTCCTCGAGCCCCTGGATCCGGCCGGGGATTACCGCCTGCGCGTCGCCCTCACCGAGGACAACGTCTATTACGCCGGCGGCAACGGGCACAACATCCACAACAACTGCTTCCGCTACATGTACCCGACCACGGCGGGCCTGTCCGTGGGGCCTGGCGTGGGCACGCAGACCTTCGTCGTCGACTGCCCCCTGGACGGCGGCTGGGTCTTCGACGAGCTGCGGGCCCTGGTCTACCTGCAGGACGAGGCCAC
>JAFGBK010000063.1 GCA_016933175.1 Candidatus Krumholzibacteriota bacterium
CCTGGCCTACGAGCCCGTCTGGGCCATCGGCACGGGGCGCACGGCCACGACCGAGCAGGCCCAGGAAGTGCACCTCGCCGTCCGGGCCTGGCTGGCCTCCCGCTTCGATGACAGGACGGCCGCCGGGACGCGGATCCTCTACGGCGGCAGCGTCAAGCCGGACAACGTGGCGGGGATCCTGGGCCAGGAGGACGTGGATGGGGTCCTGGTGGGGGGCGCGAGCCTCGCGGCCGAGAGCTTCCTGGCCCTGGTGCCGCCGCTGCCCTCGTCTTGACAACTCACTGTCTTTTTGATACTTTGCCGGTTCTGTTGCCAGAATTGCGAGGAGCCGAGCATGTTTGCCGTCGTGCTGACCATCTTCATCCTGGTGGAAGTCGTTCTGATCATCGTGGTCCTGCTGCAGTCCAGCAAGGGCGGCGGCCTGGCCGGCGCCTTCGGCGGCGGCGGCAGCGACAGCTCCTTCCTGGGCGGCCGCGGCACGGCGACCCTGCTGAGCAAGCTGACGGGCTACCTGGCGGGGGCCTTCATGGTCCTGGCCCTGCTGCTGGCCATCCTCTCCTCCCGCGGCCGCGGCGGCGAGGAGACCTCGGAGAGCATCATCGCGCGCCGCCAGCAGTCCGGCCAGATGGACGTGCTGAATGTGGAAGAGAGCGGTTCCATCCTCGATCAGATCCAGACCGAGGGCTTCGACCTCGAGGGAGGCGAGGCCGAAGGGGGTCAGGCCGAAGAAGGCCAGGCTCAGGAGAGCACCGGCGAGGCGACCACGGACGAGGCGCCGGCCGGCCGATAGTCGCGAATCCCTGATGCCCGGGTGGTGGAATTGGTAGACACGCTGTCTTGAGGGGGCAGTGAACGAAAGTTCGTACGAGTTCGACTCTCGTCCCGGGCACCTGGAGCGCTCCGACCGCCGGTCGGGGCGATTTCTTTTGAGGGGGTATCGGCGCGGCGATCCGGGTCGCGGTGGCGCGGGGCGACGGGCGCTGCGAGGCCCGCCGCGCGGGCTCAGGCGCCGGCGGCCTGGCCGCTGACCCCGGACTCGATGCCCAGCTCGGCGGCCGCCGCGCGGGCGATGGACTCGAGGCCGGGCCGGGCCAGGAGCTCGTCCAGGCCCTCGAGCTCGTCCTGCATGGCGCCGGCGCTATCCAGCAGCTCCCGCAGCCGGCGCCCCGCCTCCTGGAAGCTGCGATCGGCGCCGCGCTCCCAGTCGGCCATCGTGGCGATGTACTCCAGGCGCCGCGCCAGGTCGGTGCGCAGGGCCTCCTGCTCCTCGGGCGGCAGGGACTCGCCGTCGTGCTGCAGGCGCGTCTTGATCTCCCAGGCTCGCATCTCGTTCCAGACCAGCTCGGCCACCAGCAGGCCCTGCTCGTGCCGGATGGCCCGCATCTCCCCGTAGAGGGTGCGGGCCCCGTGGCGGGCTTCTTCCTGCGGCTCTCTGGCGTGTTCGGCGCTCATGGCGTTCGCTCCCAGGGTCCCTCCCGCCGCCTCGCGGGGGTTCCCGGGGTGGCGTGGATTCGCGAAGCGGACGTGCAAGGATCGGGCCGGTCGAATCTATCCCGGAGTTTCCGTAAGTGCCTGGCAATCGGCCAGATGGTCAACTATAGGGGATGCTGTCCCGGAAACGGGCGGTCATCCTCGCCAGGGCCAGGCATTCTGGGCCCGGACGCGACCGTCGGCGAGATCGAACAGCGTCACGTGAAGAAGACCCGGCTGGATGTCCAGGTGCAGCATGGAGGGCTCGTGGCCGTGGGCCGGATAGCTGACGGCGCCCGGGCAGAGCTGCCACACCAGACCCCGCCGCTCGACGCGGGGGGTGTGGGTGTGGCCGTGCAGGTAGACGGCCGGCGACTCGACCATCTCGCGCGCCTCCCAAGGGCGGTGCCGCATGTGGACGGGCAGGCCCGCCAGCTCCAGGCGCCGCGTCTCGGGCAGCTCGGGCAGGCCGGGCGCGTCGAGGTTACCGCCCACGGCCAGGACGGGCGCCACGGCGCCCAGCTCGGCCAGGAGCCAGGGCGGCCCCAGGTCGCCCAGATGGAGGACCCGCTCGCACCCCGCGAGGTGCTCGAAGAGCTCGGAGGGAAGCGCGCCGTGCGTGTCGGCGATGACGGCGATCAGCAAGGACGCGTCAGAAGGTGAAGCGCGCCGTGTAACCGATGGACGCGCTGAGGAGGAAGTGATTCTGCTTCTCGAAGCCGGCCCGCTCCATCTGGAAGGGCGTGTAGGAGCCCGAGATGTTGAAATTGAGGCCGAACATCCGGTGGAGGAAGATGATGAGGCCCGTGCCCACGTTGGCCGACCAGTAGGTGTCGTTGGGCAGGTAGTAGCTGATGTCCAGGGGCGCCGTGGGGGCGTTCAGGGAGTCGTCCTCCTCGTTGTAGTCCGTCGGCACCATGAGGTTGCCTTCGCGGAAGTAGCTGATGGCGCCGAAGCCCGCGCTGAGGTAGGCGTTCAGCTCGTTGTTGTTGGCCCGCAGATAGGTGTAGTCGAGGTTGGCCCCGAAGCGCACGATGTGGTAGGTGGGGAAGTCGCCCGTCACCCAGACCAGGTGCGCCTCGTCCGCCGTCGGGTTGATGGCGCCGGAATAGCGCGTGAAGGTGGCCGCCGGCACGTCGGACCCGTTGTAGGTGATGAGCAGGTCGGCGGGCGTGTACTTGATGTAGCCCTCGATGCCGAAACGCGGCGTGAGGGCCGTGCGCAGCCGCATGCCGATGTCCAGGTTGCCCTTCAGCTCCATGGTGATCACGTTGCGGTTCTGCATGGGTCCGGGCGGCAGGTTCTCCAGGTCCCAGTTCTCCGGGTCGTAGAGGTCGGTCTGGCGGAAGCCCCAGTCGAGGCCGATGGGATCGCCGTCGTAGTTGAGGACCTCCGGGAAATCACGCTCGACGAAGTCGGCGATCTCGAAATACTGGGTCGTGCCCACGAGGTCGATGGTGATCTGGTGATTGCCGAGCAGGATCGCCTGGGCCGTGCCCGGCAGTGCCAGCATGGCCAGGGCGCAGAGTAGGAACAGACGCTTCAGCATGGCGTCGCGCAACCTCCGGGACCGTGGAGCATGGTTTCGGGGGAGATTCTACGGTAAGCTAGTGGATGGACCGCTGACTTGTCAATGGCGGAGGGTCGCGAAAAGGGCCGGAAAGCCAGGCAGAACAACGTCTTGGACAAGTCGGCCCCACCTCTGGCGTCGCGGGGCGCGAGGCGCTATCCTCTCCGGGACACGGCGCGCGCCGGGCCTGGATCGGACGCTGCGCCGCCGTGCCGGGTCGCCGTTCCACGGAGGCAGCGCCATGACCGACACGCGCGAATACGACGACCGCGAGCTCGCGGTGCTCGCCCAGGTAGCCGACGCCGTCGAGGCCTCGGCCCTGGAGAGCCTGCTCGCCGACCGCGGCATCCACGTCCTCGTCGAATCCCAGCACACGACCCCCTTCGACGGCGCCATCTCGCCCGAGCGCGGCTGGGCCCGCATCAAGGTCTATCGCGACGACCTCGCGGCCGCCGAGGAGGTCCTCGCCGACTTCCGCGACGAGCAGGGCCGCCAGGGCGCCGACCTCACGGTCCGTCGCGAGGGCGACGCGGATCGGGACTGACCGAAGGAGAAGCCATGTCCGCACCGGCCTTCATCATCCCCTTCTTCTGGGATCCGACCTTCCTCCTGCTGATCCCGGCCATGCTCCTGGCGCTCTGGGCCCAGGGCCTCGTTTCGAGCGCCTACCGCCGCTACAGCCAGGTGCCCGCCAGGAGCGGCGCCACGGGCCGGGACGTGGCCGCGGACCTCCTGATGAAGGGTGGCCTCGCCGGCGTGCCCGTGCAGCCGACCCAGGGCCGCCTGGACGACCACTACGATCCGCGCAAGCGCACGGTGAACCTCAGCCCGGGCGTCTACCAGGGCCGCAGCCTGGCGGCCCTGGCCGTGGCCGCCCACGAGACGGGTCACGCCATGCAGCACGCCGAGGGCTGGCTCCCCCTGACCCTGCGCAACGTCATGGCGCCGACGGTGGGCTTCGGCAGCGGCCTGGCCTTTCCCCTCTTCCTGGTGGGCTTTCTCTTCGCGAGCTTCCGCGTGCTGATGGACGTGGGCATCCTGCTGTTCAGCCTCGCCGTCCTGTTCCATCTCGTCACGCTGCCCGTGGAGCTGGACGCCAGCCGCCGCGCCATGGCCATGCTCGAGGGCGGCGGCTACCTCACCGTCGACGAGAGCCGCGGGGCGCGCAGGATGCTGCGCGCGGCGGCCATGACCTACGTGGCGGCCGCGGCCGTCGCGGTGATGTCCCTGCTGCGCCTGCTGATCCTGCGCGGCGCGCGCCGCTGATCCCCCGCCCTGCGCCGCGGCGCCGCCGCGGCCCCCGGGAGGCGCCATGCTGGCCTTCTTCACCATCGTTCCCGCCATCGCCGGCGAGAGCCTCGGCGAGCCCGTCGCGCGCGTCCTCGATCTGGTGGACAGGAGCGGCCTGCCCTACCGCTTCGGCCCCATGGGCACCACCGTCGAGGGCGAGTGGGATGAGGTCATGGACCTCGTCAAGCGCTGCCACCTGCTCATGCGCGAGTACTCCGGACGCGTCTCGACCCTGGTCAAGATCGACGACCGCGCCGGCGCCACCGGCCGACTCGAGGGCAAGCTCGACAGCGTCGAGAAGCGCCTGGGCCGCAAGCTCAGGCGCTGAGGGCCGGCGCGTGATGGATCCGGCGCGCGACACGGTGGTGGAGGTGGTGGCCGCCCTCGTCTTCGAGGACGGGCGCTGGCTCGTGGCCCGCCGCCCGGCGGACGATCCTCTCGGCCCCGTCTGGGAGTTTCCGGGCGGCAAGGTGCAAAGCGGCGAGGGCCTGGCCGCCGCCCTCGAGCGCGAGCTGGCCGAGGAGCTGGGCATCGCCGCGCGGGCGGGCGCCGAGGTGGAGACCATCGAGCACGCCACTTCCCACCGGCGCGTGCGCCTGCACTTCCTGCGCTGCGAGCGCCTGGCCGGCCGCCCCGTCGGCCTGGACGGGCAGGCGGTGGCCTGGGTGCCCACGGCGCGCATTCCCGACCTGGACTTCCCCCCCGCCGACGCGCGCCTCCTGGCGCGCCTGCCGGAGCTGGCCGCCGCCTGGAACGACGCGGAATCCTAGAGGCGTTCGGTGTGGCGGCGGCGCAGGCTGCCCTCGCGCTGCGTGGCCGCCAGATGCTCCATGATCTCGAAGTAGGCGCGGACGGGGCTGCCCTCCAGGTGGAAGGGCTCGAAGAATAGCTCCCGCAGCCAGAAGCGGTCGAAGGCGTCCTGGATCAGCGCGTCGTAGAGGCGGCAGCCCAGGTGCCGGCCGATGGCAGTGGTGAGGTCCAGGTGGGCCTCGGCGTCCAGTCGGAAGAAGCGCGGGACGAAGCGGTCGGGATCGCCGTCGGCCAGGAAGCGCTCCTCGGCCACCAGGTAGGCCAGCAGCAGCTCGGCGCGGCGCTTCCAGCGGCCGGCGCCCCCTTCGGCCAGCAGGCGCTGCAGGACGACCATGTCCTGGCTCTTGCGCAGGGGGTTGATGATCTTCGAGCCGAGGAAGACCAGCGCCTGGCTCAGCACGCGCAGGTAGAAGTCGTCGGCCAGGGTGCGCGGTCGCGGCCGCAGGCCCGCCGAGCGCCCGTGCAGGACGCGCGCCGCCATCTCGGCGATGCGGTTCTGGTTGATCTCCCCGAGCAAGGCCAGGTCGCGGTCGGGCAGGTAGCAGTCCTCGCCGCGGGAGAGGGAGGCCTGCGCCAGGGCGATCTCGTCCTCGCGCCAGCCGGACGCCCGCGCCACCCGCAGGGCGAAGTCCGCCTGGCCGATCCAGTAGACCTGCGGCGGGGCCTGGCTCAGCATCGGGATGCGCAGGAAGCGCGCGATGCGCGTCATGGCCGCGTCGATCTCCGGGCCGAGGTCCTCCTGCAGCTCGCCCGGGTCGGGCGGCGCCGCGCGGCCGCTGGCGAGCCAGGGGCGGAAGGTCAACCAGTGGAGATAGGACTGCAGCTTGACGAAGGGTGTGGCGCTCTGGATGAGCAGGTCGCCGCCGTCCAGCTCCATGATCTCGGCGAGGCGCCCGCGCTCGGCGAGGCTCCGCCAGTAGAGGGGTTCGTGGTTCTGGAAGACGCGCAGGACGCGGGTGGCGGTGCCGGCCCCGGCGAGGGCGGCGTCCAGGGCCGCCGGCAGGTGGCCGGCCGCGAGGTGGTAGTCGCCCACGAGGGCCAGCAGGATGCGATCCGGATGGGCGCGGCGGTGCGCGGCCAGCAGGGTGGCCGCCCGCCGGTCCCGCGCGCCCAGGGCCCCGGGGCCGGCGCCGGGCAGGCTGTTGAGGCCGAGCACGGGCAGACCCTGGCGCCGCGCGTAGGCGAGCAGGCCGCGGGTGGGGGCCCAGGCGAAGCCCCAGCGCCGGAGGTAGTCCATGCGCGCCAGGAAGGCCGCCTCGGACAGACGGCCGGCCAGGTGGGCGTCCAGGTCGGCCTGGTTGTCGGCCGGCACGGTCTCCAGGGCGAGGACGGGGCGCTCGCCGGCCCGCACCAGGCGGCGCAGCAGGCGCATGGCCGTGCGCTGGCTCTGGGCGAGGCTGTGGAAGTCTCCGACCAGGACGATCCCGGCCGCGCGCAGGCGCGCCGTCAGCCGGCGGGGGCTGAGCACGCGGCCGGTCCAGGTCGGGAACTGCCGCTCGTAGGCGCGGCGGTAGCGCGCCAGGGCCGGCGGCTCCCCGGCCAGGCGCTCGCGCAGGCGGGCCTCGAGCACGGACTGCATGTCCCGCTGCAGGTCCAGCCAGCGCCCGAAGTTCCCATCGCTGGCCTGCCGCTCCACGTGCTTGCGCATACCGCCCCGTCCTTCCCCCGCGGTGTACCGTCCGCGCGGAAACTGCAAGAAGCGGGCACAGGCGAGGCCGGTCGGGCCGGGGCCGCGCGCGCCCCGGCGCGGCCGGCCGGGGCGAAGGGTCTTGCCAGGGGGCCGGCGGCTCCTCTAGAGTGGGGTGCACGACCGAGGTGCGGCATGCGACTGAGTCCCCGAAAGATCGAGTACCTGGCCGCCAAGCTGGTGCGCATCATGCGCGACCGGCGGGACGTGGAGTTCCGGATCCCCGAGGAGGAGCTCGAGCGCATCATCGCCTGGGAGATCACCGACGAGCTCCAGGTGGAGGACGAGATCGACGCCGAGGTCAACGAGCTGCTCGAGGGCTACGAGCAGCAGATCCTCCACCAGGATCTCGACCAGACGGTGCTGCGCCGCAAGCTCAAGGCCGAGCTGGCGCGCAAGCGGGGGTACACGCTGTGAGGCTGAGCGAGGAGCGCATCGAGATCCTGGCCGGGCGCATCGCCGACCGCCTGCTCGACGAGGAGCTGGTGGACATCACCCTCACCGAGCGGGCCTTCATGGACCTGGTGGAGACCTGGATCGCCGCCGACCTGGCCATCGAGGAGGAGATCAACGAGGCCGCCGTGCAGCGCGTGGAGAGCTACTCGCGCAAGATCGAGCACGGCAGCTCCGAGTGGGAGACCCTGGTCGAGAAGGCCAAGGAGGAACTGGCCCGCTCCAAGGGCTACGTGATCCGCTGATCCTCCGCCGGGCGGCCCCGCCCCGCGCGCGGCCGGCGCGCCGCCTGCCGCGTATCACCCGCGCGCCGCGTCATGCCCGAGCCGCCTGACGACAGCCTCCGCCTGCCCCGCGCCCTGGCCGGCCGCCGTGTCCTCGTGGCCATGAGCGGCGGCCTGGATTCCTCGGTGGCGGCCCTGCTGCTCCAGCGGGCCGGCGCCGAGGTGGTGGGCGTCACCTTCCGCAACTTCTTCCGGGCCGGCGAGACGGACTGCGACGGCGCCGGCCGGGACGAGGACCCCGCCTGCCTGGCCGGCGCGGTCTGCGCGCGGCTCGGCGTCACGCACCGCGCCGTGGACGAGAGCCTGCTCTTCGGCCGCCGCGTGGTCGAGCCCTTCCTGGCCGGGTACCGCGCGGGCCGTACGCCCAATCCCTGCGTGCGCTGCAACGCGGCCCTGCGCTTCCCGCGCCTGGCGGCCCTGGCCGACGAGTGGGAATGCCGCCACGTCGCCACGGGCCACTACGCGCGCATCGCGCGCATCGACCGGACCGCGCCGCCCCGCGTCGAGGGGAGCTGCCTGCGCGTCGAGAGCTGGGACACCTACCTGGCCGCGGCCGTCGACCGCGACAAGGACCAGAGCTACTTCCTGGCCGGCGTTCCGCCGCGCACCTACCCGCGCCTGATCTTCCCCCTCGGCGGCATCACCAAGGCGCGGGCCCGCGCGCTGGCCCGGGAGGCGGGCCTCGAGGTCCACGAGCGGCCCGAGAGCCAGGACGCCTGCTTCCTGGCCGGCCGCAGCCTCGGCGAGTACCTGGCCGCGGCGGGCGCCCTGCACCCGGGTCCCGTCGTCGGTCCCGGTGGCGAGGTCCTGGGCCGGCACGATGGCTACGAGCTGTTCACCGTCGGCCAGCGGCGCGGCCTGGGCGTGGCCGCCGGCGAGCCCCTCTACGTGGCGGCCATCGAGACGGCGACGGCCACGGTGCGCCTGGGGCGGGAGGCGGACCTGCGCGCCCGGCGCATCCGCTGCCGGGAGGCCTGGGCGGCGCCGTCGCCCTGGGAGGGCGAGGGCGTCTGGCCCGAACGCGTCGCCTACGGGCCCTTCGCGTCGGAGCCCGCGCCGGACGACGACGACGACACCGCGCCACCCGTCCTGCGCGCCAGGATCCGCTACCGCGGCCGGCCCCTGATGGTGAGCCGGCACGCCCTCGCGGGCACCACGCTCACCGTGGATCTCGCCGAGCCCGCCATCGCGCCGGCGCCGGGGCAGAGCCTCGTGCTCTACCACGGCGACCTGGTCATCGGGCACGGGATCATCGACAGCGCCGGGGCGGGGGACGACGCGGACCGCGAGCAGGGGGACGACCGCCTCCGATGCCTGCCGGATTGACGGAATCCGCGCGCTGTGACAACCTGGGGCCGGTGTTCCGCACCGCCTCCCGCCTTGCCGGCGCGGCCCGCCGCGGGCCGCCGCCTTTCCGAGGAGACGACATGCAGTCCGTGCACGATCCCGAACGCGCCCGCCGCCGCGCGGCCCGCGCGCTGTTCATGGCCCTCGCGATGCTCGCCCTGGCCGCGGCCGCCGCCGCCGGCGAGTGGCGGGGGCGCGTCGTCGAGGCCGGCGGCGCCACCCGGATCGAGAATCCCCGCGAGCCCATGGCCGGGCCGCGCACCGTCGCCCTGGAGGAGCTGTGGCGCCTGGGCGGCGACAGCGACGACGAGAACCAGTTCTTCGGCCTCCTCGCGGGGCTGGACGTGGACGCGGCCGGCAACCTCTACCTGCTCGATGCCCAGCTCCACGTGGTCAAGGTCTTCGCGCCCGACGGCGCCTACCTGCGCAGCCTCGGCCGCGAGGGCGAGGGGCCCGGCGAGTTCCGCCGCCCCGCTGGCCTCTTCGTGCGCGACGACGGCGTCGTGGGCGTGGCCCAGGGCGCGCCAGGCAAGATCGTCCTCATCCATCCCGACGGGACGCCGGCCGGCGAGTTTCCCCTGCCGCAGACCGAGGAGAAGATGCAGTTCGTCTACGGCGCCCGGGCCGCGGGCGAGGACCTGCTGGTGGTCCTGGCCGGCAACACCTACACGCCCGGGAAGATCAACCAGCTTCGGCGCCTGGCCCGCGTGGCGCCGGACGGCACGGAGAAGGCCGTCTACACCACGGGCCTGCGCGTCCTGGACATGGAGCAGCGCCTGGTGGAGGAGACGATGTGGGGCGCCGGCTTCGAGCAGAACTGGCTCCAGGGCGACGACGGGACCGTCTACGCCATGGAAACCTGGGGCGAGTACGCCATCTCGGCCTGGCCGCCCGGCGGCGGCAAGCGGATCGTCACGCGCGACCTGCCCGCCCGCCGGCGCACCGACGCGGAGCTGGACGAGGTCCGCGAGATCATGCAGGTCTTCATCAACCACTTCCAGGGCTCGCGCCCCGTGCTCAGCGAGACGGCGCCGCGCGTCTTTTCCTACTACGTGCTGCCGGGCGGCAGCCTCTGGGTGCAGAACGACCGCACGCTGCAGGACCTGCCCGCGGGGGCCCTGGGCGTCTTCGACGTCTTCGACGCGCAGGGGCGCTTCGTGCGGCAGGTGACCCTCACCGGCGAGGGCCATCCCCGGCGGGACGCGCTGGCCTTCCTCGGCGGGCGGCTGTTCGTCCTCAAGGGGTCGCTGGAGGCGGCCGTGGCCGCCGAGGGCGGCGGCGCCGACGTGGCCGAGGCGGGCAGCGAGGCCGAGGCCATGAGCGTCATCTGCTACCGGCTCCCCGGGGAGCTGGAGGAACTGACGTCTCCCTAGGCCCGGGCGGACGGTGACGGAGAAGCACGGCCGGACGGCGGCGGGGACGCAGGGCCGGCGCCCGGCCGGACTCGCCGGCGGCGCCGCGAAGAAAAGGGCCGCGACCCCTGGGGGGCCGCGGCCCTTCCGTCATCCCGACGGGGGATCGAGGTCACTCGAGGAGCAGCAGGCGCGCCGTGGCCGCCGGGGCGCCGTCCAGGTCCAGGCGGGCCAGGTAGAGGCCCGAGGCCAGGTTCGCGGGGCGCCAGGTCAGGGTCCGCTCGCCGGCGGGCAGGTCCGCGTCCAGGAGGTTCGCCACGCGGCGGCCCCGCGTGTCGTAGACGGCCAGGCGGGCGTGGCCGGCCCGGGGCAGGTCCACAGCCAGGCGGACGGCGGGATTGAAGGGATTCGGCCATGCCGCCAGGCGCGCCCGGACCGCCGGCGCGCCATCGGCTACGGCCGTGGGCCAGCCCAGGTCCACGAGGACGGGCAGGTGATCGCTGGCCTCGTGGAGCGCGTTCGCGACTTCAGGCGGGACAGCGCTGTTGCCGCCGTTGATGATGGACTGGTTGAAGTGGTTACCGTCCTGGCCGAAGGCCAGGTAGGTGGCGGGGAGGACGTCCAGGCCGAGGCCGTCCAGCAGCTCCGCGCTGACCAGGACCTGGTCGAAGCGGTCGTCCATGCCGCCCGTGGCCCCGCCGCCGAAGCTCGAGGTCCGGGTGCTCTGCGTGTGGATGGGGGCGTAGGAGGCGTTGTCGTGCCAGTAGCCGGTCTGGCCGATGGGGTCGAAGAGCTGGCCCGGGCCCGCCGAGAGCAGGAGCTGGTAGGCGGGCTCCGTGTCGAAGTAGATGTTCAGGTCGCCGCAGAAGATGAAGGCCCGCTGCGGGGGCAGGGCGTCCAGATCGGCGCGCAGGACCTGGACCTCGGCCAGGCGCCGCTGCTCCTCGGTGCTGCCGCTGCCGGCCTTCAGGTGCGTGCTGTAGAGGCGCAGGGTGTCGCCGGCCGCGGCCAGGCGCAGGTCCCACCACTCGATGTCCCGCAGGTCCGTGTCCAGCCAGCCCCAGTCCAGGACCTCGACCACGCCGTCGCGGATGAACAGGGCCCGGTCCGTGTCGTAGCTGTCGTGGAAGGGGGCCATCTCCCAGAGGCCCGGCTCCAGGATGTCCAGCACGTCGTCGAAGAAGTGCTGGGCGCCCGAGGCGCTGAGGACCTCCTGGCAGACCAGGAGGTCCGGCGCGGCCTCGGCCAGGGCCGTGCGGAAGTAGGGGGCGCGGGCCGCGCCCGTCGTGCCCGGGAAATTGAGCAGGTTCCAGTTGGCGAAGGTCAGCTCGCCCGCTGCCGCGGGCAGCGACAGCAGGATCAGGGCCGCCAGGGCGGCGAAACGACGGGGCATGGGAGGTCCTTTCGCGCGGGGAGAGAGATCATTATAACATGCGCCGCCCGCCCGCCGGGCGCAAGAAGGCATCCGGCGCCCGCGTTGCGGACCTGCAATCCTCCTGCAACTTCGCGCGCCCTGCCGCGTAGGGGACTGCGTCCGCCGCCGCCCGCCCCGATGGCCCGCCTCTCCGCTCGCGGGCCGCTCACGCACAGACACGTAGGAGGCAGCGATGTCGCCCCACCACCACTCCGAGTCCGCCCGCCTGGCGCGCCTGTCTGTGATCACGGTCCTCGTCGTCCTCGTGCTCCTGGCGGCGGGCCTGGCCACCGGCGTCAAGGCGGCCTGGCAGGGCCACATCGTCAAGGCGGACGGCGTGACCCGCGTCGAGAACCCCGCCGAGCCGATGAAGCCGCCGCGCACGGTGCACCTGGAGGAGCTGTGGCGCATCGGCGGCGACAGCGACGACGAGAACGAGTTCTTCGGCGTCCTGGTCCAGCTCCTGGTGGACGGGGCCGGGAACGTCTACCTGCTCGACCAGATGCTCAACGAGGTCAAGGTCTTCTCGCCCGACGGCGAGTACCTGCGCACCCTCGGCCGCGAGGGCGAGGGGCCGGGCGAGTTCCGCACGCCGGCCGACATGGTCTTCCTGCCCGGAGACCGGCTCGCCGTGCTGCAGCGCATGCCCGGGCGCATCGTCCTGCTCACCCTGGCCGGCGAGCCCGCGGGCGAGCACCCCCTGCCCGTGCGGGAGGGCGGCGGCCCGATCGGCATCATGAACGGGCGCGGCGCCGGCCGGCACATCCACATCGTCTACGGCTTCGACCGCTTCGACGGCAGCCTCTACGACCACACGCGGGGCATCGGCCGCCTGGCCGACGACGGCAGCATCGCCGTCGTCTACGCCGAGAACCAGCGCGGCTTCGACTTCGCCCAGCCGGTCATCGAGGAGAAGATCTGGGACGGCTTCGAGAGCCGCTGGGACGTTGGGCCCGATGGGCACGTCATCGTCGGCGAGACGCGCGACGACTACGCCGTGACGGTCTGGTCGCCGGCGGGCGGGAAGCTGCACGTGGCCACGCGCGCCTACGAGGCACGCAAGCGCTCGGGCGGGGAGCAGGAGGAGATGGAGGCCATCTACGAGCC
This sequence comes from Candidatus Krumholzibacteriota bacterium, assembly GCA_016933175.1. GTDB lineage: Bacteria > Krumholzibacteriota > Krumholzibacteriia > JACNKJ01 > JACNKJ01 > JAFGBK01. The sequence continues at coordinate 12,785 of JAFGBK010000063.1, forward strand.
CTTCATCCGCGCCGTGCCGAACGCCGTGCCCGAGATCGAGGACCACGACGCGCCCATCGCGGCGGTCTACGCCCGCGCCGCCGGCGCCTTCCTGGTCCTGGACAGCCGCGGCTTCCGCGAGAACCCCGAGGGCAGCCTGGGCTGCTTCGACGTCTTCGACGCGGCGGGCCGCTACGTCCAGCGCGTCACGCTGATGGGCCAGGGCCGGCCCCTGCGCGACGGCTACGTCTTCCGGGGCAACCGGCTCTACGTCATGACCGACTTCCTCGACGCGGCCATGAACGCCGCGGGCGGCGCGCGCGACGAGGCGACGAGCGAGGAGGCCGAGCCCATGAGCGTCATCTGCTACCGGCTGGACGGCTCCTTCTAGCCACTCCTTGCGCTGCGCGGCCGGGCGGGGCATGATCCCTCCGCGGGCGCCATGCGCCCGGGGAGGGTCTCATGTCATCCGGCTCGAGCAGGAATCGCGGGCGGCGACGCGCGGCGCGCGCGGCAGGCGCCGCGTGGCTGGCACTCGCGCTGGCAGCGGCCACGTCGCCGAACGCGGCGGCCGCCGCGCAGGGCCGGCCGGCGGCGCGGGGCCTGCCGCCCGTGGTCGTCGGCGGCGAGGCCGGCGACTCCCTGCTCGCCCGCGAGGTCCAGGCCATGGCCGAGAGCGCCCTGGCCGCCTATCCCCTGGCCGAGCGGCCGCGGGACCTCAGCCCCATCAGCATCGCCATCGCCCCCGACCGCGAGCGCTTCCTGGAGTGGTCGCGCGGGCGCAGCCCCGAGTGGGCGGCGGGGCTGATCCTCGAACGCGGGCGCAGCATCCTGTTGGAGAAGCAGTACCTGGCCGACACCGAGCAGGCCTGGCAGCTCGTGGCCCACGAGGTGGCCCACGTGGTGCTCGACCGGCGCCTCGGCGGCAATCCCGTGCCCCTCTGGTTCCACGAGGGCTGGGCGCAGGAGCACGCCGCCGAGTGGGACAGCGAGGCCCTGTGGCGGCTGAGCTGGGCGAGCTGGACGCGCACGGCCATCCCGCTGGGCGAGCTGCGGCACGGCTTTCCCTACTCGGGGCCGCGGGCCCTGCTGGCCTACGCCGAGTCGCAGGCGGCCGTCCAGGTGCTGCGGCGCGACGCCGACGCCTGGGCCCACCTGCTCGAGCTGCTGGAGGCCGGCGAGCGCTTCGGGACGGCCCTGTCGGTGGCCGTCGGCCGGGACCAGGCGGAGTTCGAGGCCCGCTTCGACGGCGAGGTCATGCGGGGCTTCCGCCGCTGGGGGCTGCTCTTCGGCGGGACGCCCCTGTTCGGCCTGATGGCACTGATCTTCCTGGTGGCCATCTGGCGCTTCCTGCGCCGCAGGCGGGCCTATGCGGGCGCCGATCCCGAGCCGGAGCCCTACGGGCCCTGGTCGGGCCGGCGGCGCGGCCTGGGCCGCCGCCGCGTGGGGAGCTGAAGGGCCCTTCTTCACATGAGATTTCTTCACGAGTGCGAGCGCCGTTACGGGGCTGGTATAATCGTACTTCCCGAGCCGCCTACGTCCTCTTCAGAGATTCCACATCACCGGGAGGTGCACCCATGACCCTCGCGCATCGGCGTCTGCTCGCGGCGAGCCTGACCCTCGCCCTGCTCCTCTGTGCCGGCGCGGCTCTCGCCCACGAGGCCACCGCCACCCCCAATCCGGACTTCACGCCGGCCGTCCACCAGGCGGCGGCCGCG
>JAFGBK010000011.1 GCA_016933175.1 Candidatus Krumholzibacteriota bacterium
GCCCTCCAGGGCAACGTGGCCCTGGCCGACAAGTGGGCGCCCCATTACCGCATGGAGAACCTGCGCGTCTTCCGGGAGCTGAGCCGCGAGGCCGTGGACCGGGGCGCGCGCCTCCTCGTCTGGCCGGAGACGGCCCTCCCGGTGAACCTCTTCTGGGACCGCCAGGCCGAGCAGGCCCTGCGCCAGGTGGCGCGGCGCATGGACGCGGAGATCCTCACCGGCTTCCAGGGCCTGGCGCCCCTGCCGGCCGGCAGCTACGCCTACCGCAACAGCGCCGGGCTCGTCGCGCCGAACGGCGCCATCGAGGGGGTCTACAGCAAGGTCCACCTGCTGCCCTTCGGCGAGGAGATCCCCCTGGCGGACCTCCTGGCGCCGGGCCTGGAGATCGACCTGGGCCAGAGCAACTTCACGCCGGGATCCGGCCCGCGCGTGCTGACCGGGCGGCGCTGCCGCCTGGCGGTGTTCATCTGCTACGAGATGGGCTTCGCGCGCACGGTGCGGGAGGCGGCCGCGGGCGGCGCGGAGCTGCTGGTGAACATCACCAACGACGGCTGGTTCGGGCATCCCGTCGCCATGGAGCTGCACGCCGCCCTGTCGCCCATGCGGGCCGCCGAGAACGGCCTGCCCGTGGTGCGCTGCGGCAACAGCGGCGTCACCGCCCTCTACGACGCGCGCGGGAGCGTGCGGGGACGCCTGCCGACGAACGCGCCGGACCTGCTGGTCGGGAGCCTGCGCCTGCCCGCGCGGGCGAGCTTCTACGCCCGCCACGGCGGCTGGGCGCTGCCGCTGGCGACGATCCTCTACGGCGTGATGCTGGTCTGGAGGCTCTCGGCCGCCGCCAGGCGGAAGGGGTCGGCGGCCGCCCGCTGAACGGCCGCCTGCTCGCGCGCCAGGGTCCGCCAGAGGCGGTCCGTCTCGGCCACGCGGGCGGCGAAGGCCGCGCGGTCGGCCTCGGGCAGGGGCGCCGCGGGACCGGAGCGGAAGCGCCGGGGATCCACGTAGCGCCCGTCCGTGCGGATGCGGTAGTCCAGGTGGGGGCCCGTGGCGAGGCCCGTCTGTCCCACGTAGCCGATGACCTGCCCCTTGCGCACGCGCGCTCCCGGCGACACGCCCCGCGCCCACCGCGACAGGTGCATGTAGTAGGTCTCGATGCCCCCGGCGTGGCGCAGGCGGACGAAGCGCCCGGCTTCGCTGCCGCAGCGCTTCTCCCGCACCACGCCGTCGGCCGTGGCCATGACCGGCGTCCCCGCCGGCGCGGCGTAGTCCACGCCCCAGTGGGGGCGGTGCACGCCGAGGACGGGGTGCAGGCGGTCGCGGCTGAAGCCGGAGCTGACCCGCGTGAAGCGGAGGGGCGCGCGCAGGAACTGGCGGGCCAGGGAGCCGCCGTCGGCATGGAAGTAGCGGTTGCCGCCCGTGGAGTCGGGGAAGAGGTAGGCCGTGTTCCCCTCGCCGTCCAGGACGAGGCGGGCGGCCAGGACGCGGTCGTGCCGGGCGCCGCGGTCGGGACGGTGGGCCGTCTCGACGAGCAGTTCCATGCGGTCGCCGCGGCGCAGGTCGAAGAAGAAGTCCACCTCGCCGGCGAAGAGGTCGGCCACGCGCACGGCCAGGTCGCCGTCCTCTCCCTGGGCCGTGAAGGACTCGACGAAGGACCGCTCCAGCTCCGCCGTCAGGACGCGCGGCCGCCAGTCCAGGTCGGCCGTGAGGACGGCGGCCCGCCACCCCGTCGCGCCCCGCCAGGCGCAGAGGTCCCGCGTGAAGTCGAGGGGGCACTGCAGCCCGACGACCGCGCCGCCGGCGTCGCGCAGGCAGACGATGGCCTGGCCGGCCCGGAAGCTGCCCAGATCATGGGCCGCGGCCACGGCCCGCGCGATGTTTCGCCGCTCCTCGCCGGGCAGGTCCAGGCGGCGCAGCAGGGCGTCCAGGGTGTCGCCGGAACGGAAGCGCAGGGTGTCGGCGGGCGGCGGAGGCGCGAAGCGGTCGGACCAGTCGGAAGCGGCCAGGACGGCGACCTCGCCGGGCTGGCCGTGCGGATCGGCCGGCGCCTGGCGCCACGCGTCGCGGCAGCCGGCGGCGAGGAGAGCCGGCGCGACGAGGAGGACCGCCGCCGCGAGGCGCGCCGGTGGCCGACCGCCGGCCGCCCGCGCCATCCCTAGTCCACCTCGATGAGGAAGATGGTCGTGGCGTCCCCGTCACGGTTCCACTGCACGCCGCCGGACAGGCGCATGGGCACGCGACCGGGAATGACGGCGCTCAGGCCGCAGCCGTAGTCGGCGGCGTCCGTGAAAGAACCGCTGCGGTCCAGGCGCAGGCGCGCGCCCTCCACCAGCAGGTAGGGGCCGAAGATCACGTCCTCGGCGTCGGTGAAGCGGTTCATGCGCACGGGCAGGGCGAACAGGGGCAGGTCGGCGCGCAGGCGCAAGAAGTGGAACTCGCGCGCCGGCAGATCGCCGGCGGGATAGCCGCGCAGGTAGCGCCAGGAGTCGATGAAGAAGATGTCCTTGACGGGATTCCAGTTGTTGGCGAAGCCGCTGGCGGCCAGCGCGCGCAGGATCCACTTGCCCTGCCGGCGGCGGGCGTCCAGCTGCGCCGCGCCCAGGGCGTAGTCGCGCGTGGCCTCGGGCGCGCGCAGCTCGGTCCAGGCGCTCAGGACCCAGTCGGGCGAGCCCAGGGGCTGGCGCAGGGTGGCGCGGTAGAGGGGCTGCGCGTCCTCGCCCAAGGGGTCCAGGCCCCGCGGCGGCGTCGTCTGCACGCTCTCCCAGCCGCCGAGGAACCGCACGCGGCCCGCCGAGGGCAGGCGCCAGGAGAGGCCGCCCAGGTGCCAGATCTTGCGGGTCTCGGCGTCCAGGAACGCGTTGTCCCAGTCCCAGACCGCGAACTCGTAGTTGAGGCCCGGCAGCCAGGGGCTCGCCGCCAGTCGCAGGTCGTGCAGCGCCAGGCGCGCCTCGGTGCGCGCGCCCACCATCAGCGTGCCGCGCCAGATCTCGTCGCGGCCGAGCAGGGCCTCGCTCTCGATGTCGAAGCCCGCCGCCAGCTCGCCGTCCTCGATGACGCGGAAGACCGGATAGAATCGCACGCGGCTCGCCTCGCGCACGCGCAGGCTCAGGTGGACGCCCGTGGCGCCCTCCTGGATCTGCGCGCGCAGGGCGCGCAGGTAGGGCAGGTGGCGGGCGCGGCGCTCCAGCTCGCTGTCCAGGCCCGTGTGGAAGGTGTCGCCCTCGTGCACGTGGAGGTCCTCGAGGAGGCGCTCGCGCTCCACGTGCTGCAGGCCGCGGATGATGATGGTGGCGATGCGCGTCTGCGCCGCCGCACCGCCAATCGGCCACAGGAGCAGGGCCGCGAAGAGGAGGGGCACGAGGGATGCGCGGCGTCCGGCGAGGCGTCGCATGAGAACTCCTTGGGCTGGCGGGGCGGGAAATCGCAGCCTGGTGCGGCTGAAAGTAAGCGCACCGCCGCGCGCCGGTCAACGGGATTCCCCGGCTTGGCCGCGCCACTGGCCTCTGCTAGGATGCGGGCGAGGAGGAAACATGAAGCCCTACTGGCAGGATCCCCCCGTCCTCGAGGGCGAGGCTGCGGTGCTCGAAACGCGTCGCGACGACCGCGGCGTCTGGGCGCGCCTGGACGAGAGCCTCTTCTACCCCGAGTCGGGCGGGCAGCCCGCCGACGCCGGCTGGCTGGGCGCGCGGCGCGTGCTGGACGTGCAGGAGATCGGCGGCGCCGTCTGGCAACTGCTGGACGGCGAGCCGGCGGCGGGCCGCCTCGCGCAGCGCGTGGACGCGGCGCGGCGGCGCGACCACGCCGAGCAGCACAGCGGCCAGCACCTGCTCAGTGCCGCCTGCGTGGAGCGGCTGGACGCGGCCACGGTGGCCTTCCACATGGGGGAGGCCGTCTCCACCATCGAGCTGGACACGGCCGAGCTGGACGACGCGGACCTGGCCCGCGTGGAGGAGCGCGTCGCCGAGATCATCCGCGAGGACCGCCCCATCGAAGCCCTGTACCCCACGCCTGCGGAGGCTGCCGCCCTGCCCCTGCGCAAGGAGACGGGCGTGACCGAGAACCTGCGCGTCGTGCGCATCGAGGGTTACGACTGGTCGGCCTGCGGCGGCACTCACCTGCGCCGCACCGGCGAGATCGGCGTCCTGTTCACCGGGCGCAAGGAGCGCATCCGCGGGCGCTGGCGTGTGGAATTCGTGGCCGGCAGCCGCGCGCGACGGGCGGCCGCCCAGGCCCTGCGCCGCCAGCGCGACCTGGCGCGCGCCCTGGGCTGCGCCGCCGGGGAGCTGGAGGAGCGCGTGGCAGCCCTGGCCGGCGAGATCGAGACGCTGCGCCGCGCGGCCCGCCGCCTGCGGGCCCTGGAGCTGGACGCCGAGGCGGCGACCCTGGCCGCCGACGCGGCCTGGAAGGACGCGGGCGGCTGGCGCCTCCTGGCGCGCGACTTCGGCGAGCGGCCGGCCGCGGAGCTGGGCGAGCTGGCGCGGCGCCTCTGCGAGGAGCCCAACCGCTGCCTGCTGGCCGCCTGCCGGGAAGGGGCGCAGGGGCGCCTGCTCTTCCAGCGCAGCCGCGGCGAGGGACCGCATCTGGGCGCACTGCTGAAGGGACTGCTGGCGGGCGCCGGCGGGCGGGGCGGCGGCGGGCCCGACCGGGCCCAGGGCGGCGTCGAGGATCCCGCCGCGGCGGCGCGCATCCTTGCGGATGCGGCGCGGCGGCTAGGCGAGAGATGAAGGAAGCCGGCGGGCTGTCGACGCCGCGCCGATCGCAAAAAAAAAGCGGGAAAGCAGCCCCAAGCGATCGAAGGCCACTTTCCCGGATTACCCCTGCTGCTCCTGCCTAATCAAGTCCGATGCCAGAATCCCGGATCCCTACCTGAATTTGCAAGTAATTTACTTTCAATAAGTTTAGCCATTCAGTTAAGGTCGCATCTACCCGACTCGGGATCTCTTCGCGCCGGAGGCGTCCCCTGCGGGCAACAGGCCGTCCACCAAACGCTGCACCGCGCCGGCCAGGGACGCCGCCCGGTACCGCCCGGGCGCGTCAGGGCAGCCGGTAGCAGAGGATCGCCAGAGGCTTCAGCTCCGTGTCCTCCTCGTCGTCGTCCGCCGCGTTGCCCATGCGCATGATCATGGTCTGGTTGCCGCTGGTGCGTGTCAGGGGCGGCATGGCGAGGCCCTCCTTGACGATGAAGAGCCGGTCGCCGTCGATGAGCCAGCGGTCGCGATCGGGGTCGTAGTCGGCCGCGATGCTCAGGTTGCGCTCGTAGCGGCCCCGGGCGTCGTAGACCTCGAAGACGCCCAGCGTGCCGGGCTCCCGGTTGCGGATGCCGCGGCTGCTCAGGACCCAGAAGCCGCCGCCGGGGCGGGCCACCACGCTCTCGATGTTTCGCTCCGCCTCGGGGATCTCCGGGTCGACGCCCGACATGCCGCCCGCGAACTGCTCGCGCAGCTCGTCCATCTCCTCGCGGCTGCGCCGCACGGGCTCGTAGTCCCGCTCGATGATCCGGCGCCGCGCTCCGTCGGGGCCGATGTCGAGGATGCGGTACCGGCTCCAGAAGGGCGCCACCAGGACGCCGCCGTCGGCCAGGGGCGTCCAGCGGCGGACGAAGTCCTCCTCGCCGCTGCCGACGCGCAGGGCGGGGCCGCCGGTCATCGCCTGCTCCTCGCGGACCGAGTAGAGCGTGGCGAGCTGCGTGCCCTCGCCGTCCAGGGCCACCAGGCTGCGATCGAGGATCATCTTCCCCGGCTCGAAGCGTGGATTCATCAGGGTCGCGAGCACATGGCCGCCAGCGCCGCGGGCCTCCATGACCCGGCTCGTGCCGCCCTCGCTGCCGCCGGGCAGGCGGTAGTCCGAGTGGCCCTCACCCTCGCGGTCCAGCACCGCCACGCGCGTGGGCATGGGCTGGTGGACGCCCAGGCGGCCGTCCGGCAGCAGGAAGACGCCCATGGGCATGGCGAACTCGCCGGGCCCCTCGCCCTCGTGGCCGATGGTCCGCAGCACATCGCCCGTGGGCGAGACGACGTGGATCTCGTTGAGCTGGCTGTCCAGGACGTAGGCGTTGCCGGCCTCGTCCACGGCGATCGCCAGGACGAGGCCGAGGACGGGGCCGGTCTCGTCGTCGCCGCCGAGCCGCCAGAGGCGTTCCGGCTCGAACCGGCGCGGCGCTTCCATGGGCTCTGCGGGATTCGCGATCAGGGGCACGCCGTCCTCACGGCGTTCCTCGCCGCGCCAGGCGTCCGCCTGGAGGGCGGGGGCGGCCAGGACCAGGATCGCCAGGACCGGCAGCAGGACGCGCCATGCCGGTCGCACGCAATGACAGGGGTTCATCATGCCTCCCTGGGCTTGGATGGGGGAACCGGTGTTGGTGACGCGGCGCGGAACGCGGAATCCTACACCGCCGCCTCCGGTTTTCGCCCGGCCTCTCGCGCGGGCGCCCGCGGCCGGGAGCCCGGCCCTCGAGGATCCGGCGCCGCTCCGGTCGGGAGGCCCGCGACGTCCGGATCAGGGCCGCCGCCATTCCTGGATCACCCAGCCCTCGTCCTCGTCCTGGCCGACCGGTCGCCAGCCGCGCGCTCCGGCGGCCTCGGCCACGCGTCCGGCCTGCGTGGCCAGCAGTCCGGAGAAGATGGTCGTGCCCCCCGGACGCAGGGCGGCGTCCAGGCGCGGCAGCAGGCGCAGGATGGGCCCCAGGAAGAGATTGGCCAGGACCAGGTCCCAGGCGGCGGGCGCCAGGTCGCGCGGCTCGCCCCAGCGGAAGCGCAGCTCCCCGGCGAGGCCGTTGAGGTCCGCGTTGAGGTAGGCGTTGACGATGCTGGCGGCGTCCAGATCCCAGCCCTCCACGCGGGCGCCGCCCCAGCGGCGGGCAGCCAGGGAGAGGATCCCCGTGCCGCTGCCCACGTCCAGGCAGTCGAAGGGGCCGCCGCGCCGCCGGGTCCAGGCCGCCAGGCGCCGCAGGCAGCCCCGCGTGGTGGGATGCTCGCCGCCGCCGAAGACCTGGGCGGGCTCGATGACCAGCGCCAGCGCCGCTCCGGCCCCGGGTGCCGGACGCCGGCGCCGCAGGGCCGGCGCGGCGGGATCCCAGGGCGGCAGGACTTCCACCTCGGGCAGCAGGCGGCGACGGGCGAAGCGGCGGCGGAAGCCCTCGCTCCAGTCGCGCTCGGGAACGGGCGCGTCCTCCCAGCGCAGGGCGGCCGCGGGCAGCCCCAGATCCTCGGCCTCGGCCAGCCAGGCGGCCAGGTCCTCGGGCCGGGGCAGGTCCGCGGCGTTCTCGGCGAAGATCTCCAGCCGCACCACGGGCTCGCCCGGCCGCCGCTCGGCGGCCAGGCGCACATGGCCGGCCGCCACGAGACGATCCTCCAGGAAGGCCAGGAGCGGCGCGGGCAGTTCCAGCCTCCGGCGCAGCCAGCTCACGTCAGTGGACGGTGAGGAAGGGTTCGGTCAGCCCCGGCTCCCAGTAGAGGAACTGCTCGCCGGGGAAGGGCGTCAGGCGGGCGAGCCAGTCGGCCGGCGACTCGCCGGGCCGGGGCAGGACGCTCGGAGCCGGAGGCGCCGGCGTCTCGGCTTCGCGCAGCCGGCCCGGCAGGCGCCGGCGCAGCCGCTCGACCAGGCCCGATCGGGGCGGGGGCGGGAAGGCTTCCAGGTTGAGCGGACCGTTCCTCCCGAGGCCGGCCTCCTCGCGCGCCAGATCCAGGGCCCGCCCCAGGCCGCCGACCTCGTCGGCCAGGCCTGCCGTCACGGCCGCCTGGCCGTCCAGGATGCTGCCGCGACCGTAGAGAGCGTCGAGCTCGACGTCGGCGATGTAGCGGCTGTGCGAAACCTGCTCCATGAGCAGCCAGTAGCGGCGGCTCATCTCCTGGCGCAGCAGCTCCCGCTCCTCGCCGCTGAAGGGCGAATGGGGGCCGCGCAGGCCCGCATGGGAGCCGAGGGTGGTGGTGGCGACGTCCAGGCCGAAGCGGCCGTAGAGGTCGCGGCCCAGGAACTTCCCGCCCAGGACGGACAGCCCGCCCACCCGCGAGCCGGGGCTGGCGAAGAGCCGCTGGCCGGGCAGGGCGGCCAGGTAGGCACCGCCCGCCGCGGCATTGCCCAGGGAGACGACCACCGGCTTGCGGTCTTGGGTCAGCTCCACCTCGCGGCGGATGGCCTCGCTGGCCAGGGCGCCGCCGCCGCCGCTGTCCACCCGCAGGAGGATGGCCGCCACGCTGCGGTCGCGGCGGGCCGCGCGGAGGGCCGCCGCCGCGTCCTCCGTGCCCGTGCGCGGCCCCAGGAACCCGTATCCGCCGTGGCCGAGAACCAGATCGCCCACCAGCGTGACCAGGGCGATGCGCGGCGCCGCGCCCCAGTGCCGCTTGCTCTCGGTGCGCGCGGCGAAGTCGGCGGCCGCGAGGACGCGGTCGGTTCCCCCGGCTCCGGCCAGGATGCCCGGCATCTCGTCCAGGCGGCGCTGCTGGTCCACGAGGCCCTTCTCGATGGCTAGGTCGGGCAGGAAGCGGCCCTGCTGCAGGTGGCGCTCGGCGCGGTGCCGCTCGATACCGCGGGCGTCGGCCACGGCGTCGCGCAGCTGGCGGAAACGCCCGGCCACCGCGAGGCTGTCGGCGGCGCGCTGGGTGAAGTCGGGCTCGGTGCGGGTCAGCGTGGCCAGGGCCGCGCTCCGGTCGCCGTACTGAAGGAAGCGTGGCTCCAGACCCAGCGAATCGAGGGCGCCGCCGAGGAAGACCCGCTCGCGGCGCAGCCCGGTGAGCCAGAGTTCGCCGGTGGTGTCGACGACCAGGTGGTCGGCCGCCGTGGCCAGGGCGTAGCTCTCCAGGGCGTAGCTGCTGGAATAGGCGACCACGGGCCGTCCCGTTGCCCGGCGGTAGTCGAGCAGGGCCTCGCGCAGCTCGTCCGCCTGGGCGTCGCCCAGGCGCGGATCCTCCAGGCGCAGGTAGATGCCGGCCACGTCCCCCGCGCGCCGCGCGCGCAGGATGAGGGCGATCAACTCGGTCTGGGACGGCGGCCGCTCGCCGAGGCGGCCGGGCCCGGCCTTCTCGGGCACGCGGCCCGCGATGCGCAGCTCGAGGAAGCGCTGGCGGGGCCACAGCGGCGGGCCGAAGTCGCGGCTCCGCCACTCGACACCAGCGCCGCCATAGCTGGTGCCGCGGCTGGCGGTCATCTGGTTGCTCAGGCCGCCCAGGCCGCGCCAGCGGCCGCGGCTGGCGAAGAGCCCCACGGAGATCCGGCCCTCGTCGTCGCGATCCAGGCGCAGGTCCAGCCGACCCCGCAGGCTCAGGTCGAGCCCGACATGGGGGTGGGCTTCCCACCGCCGGTCCACCTCCACCTGGTGGATGTCCAGGGAAACCGTCGCCCACTCGAGGCGAGGGCGCACGGCCAGGGAGTAGACATAGTCGGGGGCCAGCTCACCGCCGGAGCCCGGCCGGGTGGCGCGCTGGAGGGGGCGGTTGAGGTTCCGGCCGCTGAAGCCCAGGGAGAACCAGCGGCGCCAGCGGTAGAGCAGGCCGAGGTCCCAGCCGCCCATCTTGGTCAGGGCGTAGGCGTCGCTGCGGGTCCAGCGATAGGCCGCGCCCAGAGCCACCTCGCTGTCCAGGCGCGGGAAGTAGAGCCGGTGGCCCAGGCCGAGGTTGAAGCGCCAGTAGCCGCGCCAGATGGCCCGCTGGTCGCCGCTGTCCAGGTCCGTGTCGAAGCCCGCCACGCCCCTGCCGTAGTCGACGCCGAAGGCCAGGGGGCCGCCGACGGCCAGGCTCCAGTTGCCCGTCAGGAGCGAGCCGAACTCGCCCGCCAGGGCGGGATCGTCGTTGGCGCCGCGCAGGCCCTGCAGGTAGAGGACGCCCCATTCGCCGGGGCGCATGGCCAGTCCCGCCGGATTGTGGTAGAGGGCATCCAGGCCGTCGTTGCCGGCCACCGAGAAGGGAAGCAGGTAGGGATCGTTGCCGGCGAGGGGATGTTCGTAGAGCTGGGCGGATGCGGGGGCGGAGAGGAGGAGCAGTGCACCGAGTAGCGGACCCTTCTTCAAGGCACCACCTTTCGCAGGGGATCGACCGAACGGTTCCGGTCCCGGGGGAATATGGACGTTCCGGGGAAGCCAAGGCAATGGCTTTTGCAGAGCGGCGGCGACGGAACGGACCGCGGGGGTCGCGATCGCGCTTGACGCGCGGCTTTCGATTTGACATTTTTCGAAACATCGAAACGTGATTGGCCCGTCCGCGGGCCCCGCTCCAGAACGAGGAGGACGCCATGCCGAGCCCCCAGCGCGCGGCGCCGGACGGGGTGCCCGATCTGACCGACTCCCTGGACTTCTTCAAGGCCCTGGCCAATCCCCAGCGGCTCAAGATCCTCGGCCTGCTGGCCTCGCGGCCGGCCGTGGTCGAGGAGATCACCGCGGCCCTGGCCCTCAGCCCGGCGACCGTCAGCCATCACCTGCGCGTCCTGAGGCAGGCGGGTCTGGTCAGCGCGCGGTCCGACCAGCAGTACCGCCTCTACGAGCTGGAGGAGCGGCGCCTGCGCCAGATGAGCCGCGAGCTGCTCCGCCTGGAGAACCTGCGCCTGGGCGCCGGCCCCTTTCCCGAGGGTGCCTTCGAGCGCAAGGTGCTCGACGCCTTCCTGCGCCGGGGCCGCCTGGTCGGCATCCCCGCCCAGCGCAAGAAGCGCGAGGTGGTGCTCCGCTGGCTGGCCGGGCACTTCGAGACGGAGCGCCGCTACAAGGAGGCCGAGGTGAACCGCGTCATCGGCCGCTACCACGAGGATTACTGCACCCTCCGCCGCGAGCTGATCATGGCCAAGCTGCTGGCGCGCGACGGCGGCGTCTACTGGAGGAAGTCGTGAAGGATTATCGCTTCTGCCCCCTCTGCGGCCAGGCCCTGAACCTGGTGCCGGCGGAGGGCCGCCTCCGCCAGGCCTGCGCCTGCGGCTGGACCAACTGGCGCAATCCCGTACCGGCCGCCGGCGTGGCCCTGCTGCGCGGCCACGAGCTGCTCTGGGTGCGGCGGGCCGGCGAGCCGCGCCAGGGCCAGTGGTCCCTGCCCAGCGGCTTCCTGGAGTGGGAGGAGGACATCCGCGACTGCGCCCGGCGCGAGCTGCGCGAGGAGACGGGCCTCGAGGTGCGCCTGGATTCCCTGCTGGGCGTCTACTCGGCCTTCGACGATCCCCGCAGCAATGCCCTGCTGGTGGTCTACCAGGGCCAGCCCGACGGCGGCACGGAGCGGGCCGGCGATGACGCCAGCGAGCTGGGTTGGTTCCCCCTGGACGCGCCGCCGTCGCCCATCGCCTGGGAGCCGCACCGGCGCGCCCTGGCGGACCTGCAGCGGCGCCTGGCGGCCGGCGGCGGCGATTGACGACCCTGCGCGCCTGGGTTAGCTTGACCCGCACCCTGCACCCCGAGGAGAGAGCATGGACGGCGGACTGCCGCCCCTGGACGAGGGGTTCCTGACCCGGCTGCTGGAGCGCGCCCTGGACCGCGGCGGCGACTACGCCGATGTCTTCGTCGAGAGCAGCCGCAGCCAGATCCTGCGCTGGGAGGAGGGCCGCGTCAAGGAGGCCGACCTCGATCTCGCCCGCGGGGTGGGCGTGCGCGTCCTGGCCGGCGAGAAGACGGGCTACGCCTACAGCGACATCCTGGCCGAGGACGCGCTCCTTGCCGCCGCGGCGACGGCGGCCCACATCGCCGCCGGCGGCGGCGCGCCGGCCCCGGCGCCCCGCGCGGAGTCCGACCTGCCCGACCGCTATCCCGTCCGGCGCCCCCTAGCGGATGCCGCCCTGCGCGAGAAGGTGGCGCTCCTCGAGGGCCTCGAGGCCGCGGCCGCCACCGAGCCCGAGGTGGAGCGGCACCTGGCCAGCTACGCCGAGACGGTGCAGGAGGTCCTGGTGGCCACCAGCGACGGCGTCCTGGCCCGCGACCGTCGGCCCCTGCTGCGCCTGAACTGCACCGTCGTCGCGGCCCGGAACGGGCGACGCGAGACGGCCCGCCGCAGCCTGGGCGGCAGGGCCGGCATGGAATTCTTCGCCGACCATCCCGTGGCGGATCTGGCCCGCGAGGCGGTCCGCGGCGCGCGCCAGCTGCTGGATGCCGTGCCGGCGCCGGCCGGACCCATGCCCGTGGTCCTGGGCGCCGCCACCAGCGGCATCCTCCTGCACGAGGCCGTCGGCCACGGCCTCGAGGCGGACTTCAACCGCAAGGGCACCTCTATGTTCTCGGACCGCGTCGGCCAGCGCGTGGCCAGCGAGCTGTGCACGGTGGTGGACGATCCTGGCTTCCCCGGCGACCGGGGCGCCCTCAACGTGGACGACGAGGGCCTGCCCGCCGAGCGCACGGTGCTCATCGAGAAGGGCGTGCTGCGCGGCTACCTCCACGACCGCCTCAGCGCGCGCCTCATGAACATGCGCCCGACGGGCAACGGCCGCCGCGAATCCTACCGCCATCATCCGCTGCCGCGCATGACCTGCACCCTGATGCCCGCCGGCGACAGCGACGTGGCGGAGCTGTTCCGCTCGGTCCGGCGCGGCCTCTACGCCAAGAGCTTCAGCGGCGGGCAGGTGGACATCGCCCGCGGCGATTTCGTCTTCAACGTCACCGAGGGCTACCTCATCGAGGACGGCCGCGTCACGGCCCCCGTCAAGGGCGCCACCCTCGTCGGCAACGGCCCCGCGATCATGGGCCGCGTGAGCCTGGTGGCCAGCGACTTCACCCTCTCGCCGGGCATGTGGAACTGCGGCAAGCGGGGACAGGGCGTGCCCGTGAACGTCGGCCTGCCCCACATCCTGATCTCGGAGATGACCGTCGGCGGCACGCGCGGGGGCGGGGCGCCGTGAGCGCCGCCCCCGACATCCGCGACCTGGCCGCCCGCGCCCTGCGGGAGGCGAAGCGGGCCGGCGCCGACGAGGCCGACCTGCGCGTCTTCGAGAGCCGCGAGCTGCAGCTCGTCGTGCGCCTGGGCGAGGTGGAGGTGCTCAAGGAGGCGGGCGACCGCGGCGTGGCCCTGCGCGTTTTCACCGGGCGGCGGCGGGCCGTCGTGGGCACGACGGAGCTGGATCCCGACGGCCTCGAGCGCCTGGCCCGCGAGGCCGTGGCCCTGGCCGCCGTCTGCGAGCCGGACGACACCCACCGCCTGCCCGAGCCCGGGCTCTACGCCGCCGAGCTGCCGGATCTGGACCTCTGCGACGACGGCGCCGCGCCGGACACGGCGTCGGCCATCGCGCTGGCGCGGGCTCTGGAGGCCGCGACCCTGGGCGCGGATCCCCGCATCGACAACTGCCAGCAGAGCCGCTTCACGCGAAGCTTGACGCGCACCGTCTACGTCACCAGCAACGGCTTCGAGGCCGACTGGCGGCGCAGCGGCTACTCCCTGGCCATCCAGCCGGTGGCGCGGGGCGCCGGCGGCGAGCGGGTCACGGACACCTGGTTCCAGCGCGCGCCCCACTTCGCGGACCTGCGCGATCCGGAGGCGCTGGCGGCCGAGGCCGCGCGCCGCGTCCTCCGGCGTCTGGACGCCCGGCGGGCGCCCACCGGCACCTTCCCCGTCGTCTTCGAGCCGCGCATGGCCGCGCGCCTCGCGGCCATGGTCTTCCACTGCGCCGCCGGCACCGCGGTCTGGCGCGGCCTGAGCTACCTGGCCGACCGGCGGGGCACGCGCATCGCCAGCGACCGCTTCACCCTGGTGGACGACCCGCACCGCCCGCGGGGACTGGGCAGCCGGCCCTGCGACGGCGAGGGCCTGGCCTGCCGGCGACTGGCCCTGGTGGATGGCGGCGTCCTCACGCACTTCGCCACCGACCTCGAGAGCGCGCGGCGCCTGGACCTGCCGCCCACGGGGCACGGCCTCTGGGGCGGCGGCGTCGGGCCCAGCAACCTCCACCTGGCGCCCGGTCCGGAGAGCCCGGCGGCGATCCTCGCCGGCGCGAAGCGGGGGCTCGTGGTCTTCGACATGATGGGCCAGGGCTTCGACGCCACCAGCGGCCACTGGTCCCAGGGCTGCACCGGGCTTTGGATCGAGGATGGCGCCGCGGCTCACGCCGTGAGTGAGGTGACCATCGCCGGGCACCTGGACGAGGTGCTCGCTGGCGTCGACGCCGTGGGCGACGACCTGGACTTCTCCCTCGGCGCCGTGGCCTCGCCCACCCTGCGCGTCGCGGCCATGACCGTGGCCGGCAGCTAGGAGGCGGGCATGCGCTGGGCGCTGGTCGGACCCCTGCATCCCTACCGCGGCGGCATCGCCCACTACGGAGCCCTGCTGGCGCGCGAGCTGGCCCGCGAGGACGAGGTCCACGCCCTCAACTTCCGCCGCCTCTATCCCCGCCTGCTCTTTCCCGGCCGCACCCAGCTGGACGCCAGCGCGTCGCCTCTGGACTTCCCGGCGCCGCGGGTGCTGGGCAGCCTCGATCCCCTGAGCTGGGAGCGCGGCGCCCGGCGCCTGGCCCGCCTGGCGCCCGACGCCGTCCTGTGCCACTGGTGGCATCCCTTCTTCGCGCCGGCCTACGGGAGCCTGCTGCGGCGTCTGGCCCGCCTGGCGCCGCGGACCCGGCGCCTGCTGCTGTGCCACAACGTGCTGCCCCACGAGCGCAGCCGCGTGGACACGATGCTGGGCCGGTACGCCTTCCGCGCGGCCGAGGGCTTTCTGCTTCACAGCGAGAGCGACGCGGCGGTGCTGGCCGAGCTGGCGCCGGGCGCGCGCTACGCCGTGCATCCCCATCCGCGCTACGGGGCCTTCCGCGAGGGGACGGTGCCCGGCCGGGAGGACGCGCGGCGCCGCCTGGGCCTGGCCGAGGGCGAGCGGATGGCCCTCTTCTTCGGCTACGTGCGGGCCTACAAGGGCCTGGACCTGGCCCTGGAGGCCGTCGCGCGGGCGGCGGCGCCGGACCTGAAGCTCTTCGTCGTGGGGGAGTTCTACGAGGACCGCGCGCCCTACGAGGCGCGGATCCGCGAGCTGGGCCTCGCGGGCCGCGTGGTCGTCGAGGATCGCTACGTGGCCAACGAGGAGGTGGCCCTCTACTTCCAGGCCGCCGACCTGGTGCTGCAGCCCTACCGCAGCGCCACCCAGAGCGGCATCGCCGAGATCGCCTTCGCCTTCGGCCGGCCCATCCTGGCCACGCGCGTGGGCGGCCTGCCCGAGCAGATCGAGGACGGCGTGACGGGCCTCCTGGTGCCGCCGGGCGACGCCGGCGCCCTGGCTGCGGCCCTGCGCCGCTTCCTCGACGAGGACCTGGGACCGCCCATGGGCAGGGCCATCACCGCCGCCGCCGAGCGCTTCAGCTGGCGGGGCCTGGCCGCGAGCTTGCGGGTCCTGGCCGCGGAGACGCGGCCGTGAGGCGCGCGGCCTTCCCGCCCCTGCCCTTTCCGGCCGAGCTGCCGGCGGCCGGCGCCCATCCGGCCCTGGCCCTCATCACCTTCGCCGCCGCTTCCCTGGTCGTGGGCCTGGCCTGGTCGCCCGCCCGGCTGGCCCTGGCGGCGGCGGCGATCACCGTACTGCTGGCCTGGCCCCGACCGAGCCGGCGGCCCCTGCGGGCCCTGCTGACATTCGCACCCCTGCTGGCCCTGATCCCCCTCTTCCACGTCCTGCCCTGGCGCGGCTTCGCCGGCGCCGGGCGCTGGCCCTGGGCCTACGATCCCGCCGCCTGGCCGCGGGGTCTCCTGGCGGCGGCGCGCATGGGCCTGTGGATCCTGCTGACGGCCCGCACGCTGGACCGACTGCACCCGGCCGCCTGCCTGGCCGCGCTGCCGCGGCGGCCGCGCCTGGCGCGCCTGGCCCTGGCGCCCCTGCTGGCCCTCTCCCTGCTCGAGCTCTCCCTGCGCGAGGCCTTCCTGCTGGAGCGGGCCTGGCGGGCGCGGGGCGGCGCCGGCCGGGGCCGCCTGCGCGCGGCCCACTGGCCCTCGCTCCTGGTGCCCCTGTTCCGCAACGTGCTGGGGCGGGCCGACGCCCTGGCCGACTCCCTGCGGCTGCGCCGCTTCCCCGCGCGCTGGGCGGCTCCGGTTGCCGCGGGGCCCGGCGCCGGCGACCTGCTGCCGGCGGCGCTGGCCGCCGCGGCGCTGGCCGCCCTGCTGCTGCCGCGCGGTCCCTTCGCGATGGGGGGAGGCGGCTGATGCCGGTCTACCGCCTGGTCCTGGCCTACGACGGGGAGCGCTTCGCCGGCTGGCAGCGCCAGCCGGGCCTGCGCACGGTCCAGGGCGAGCTGGAACGCGCCCTGGCCGTGGTGGCCCGCGTGCCGGTGCGCGTCCAGGGCGCCGGGCGCACGGACACCGGGGTCCACGCCCTGGGCCAGTGCGCCTCCTTCGCCCTGGACGCGCCCCTGCCGGCGGCGCGGCTCCTGGCCAGCCTGCGCGGCCTGCTGCCCGAGGACGTCACGCCCCGGGAGCTGCATCGCGCCCCCGACGACTTCCACGCCCGATTCAGCGCCGCGGCGCGCTTCTACACCTATCGCCTGGGCCTGCAGGCCTGCGCGCCCCTGCGCCGCCTGCGCTGGGACCTGCCCTGCGCCGTGGACCCGGCGGCGATGCGGGCGGCGCTGCCGGCCCTGCGCGCGGCCGAGGATTTCCGGGGCTTCGCCACGCGCGAGGGGGCGGCCAGGGGCAGCGTCTGCCGCATCCGCGAGCTGGAGCTGGTGGAGGCCGACGGCGAGCTGCGCCTACACATCGGCGCCGACCGCTTCCTGCACAAGATGGTGCGCATCATCACCGGCACCCTGGTGGAGGTGGGGCGCGGACGCTGGGGACCGGGCCGCGTGGCGGAGATCCTGCTGACGGGCGACCGCACCCTCGCCGGACCGACGGCACCGGCCCACGGGCTGTTCCTGCGGCGCGTCGAGTACCCGGAGCACCAGCTGACGGCGCCGCCGGCGGAGCCCTCGGGTCCGCTGGACTGATCGGCGACGGCCGCCTATACTGCCGGGAGTGAAATCAAGGGAGGCGCGATGCGATTCTTCATCGATACGGCCAACCTCGAGGAGATCCGCAAGGCGGCGGCCATGGGCGTCCTCGACGGCGTGACCACGAATCCCACCCTGCTCTCCCGCGAGGAGGGCGAGCCCCGCGAGCTGCTGCGGGAGATCTGCGCCATCGTCCCCGGCCCCGTGAGCGCCGAGGTGCTGGCCCTCGAGGCCGAGGCCATGCTGGTCGAGGGGCGCGCGCTGAAGAAGATCGCCGACAACATCGTCATCAAGGTGCCGGTTACCCTCGAGGGCCTCAAGGCCATCAAGACCTTCAAGGCGGAGGGCATCGACACCAACGCGACCCTGTGCTTCTCGGCGCCCCAGGCCCTGCTGGTGGCCAAGGCCGGCGCCACCTACGTCAGCCCCTTCGTGGGCCGGCTGGACGACATCGGCGCCGACGGGATGGATCTCGTGGCCGACATCGTCCAGCTCTACCAGAACTACGGCTACGCGACCCAGGTCCTCGTGGCCAGCATCCGGCACCCCATGCACGTGGTGGAGGCCGGGCGGCTGGGCGCCGACGTGGCGACGATCCCCTACAAGGTCATCGCCCAGCTGGTGCGCCACCCGCTGACGGACAAGGGCATCGAGCTCTTCCTGGCCGACTGGAGGGCCAAGCACGGAGGCTGAGGCATGCTTCCATCCAGCGAGGAGCGCAGCCGCGCCTGGCTGCCCGTGCTCACGGGCGTGCTGGCGGGGCTGTCCCTGGCGGCGCTGCTGCTGGCCGTCTTCCTGGTAACCCGCGCGCCGGAGATGATGCGCCGCGAGGCCGCGCGCCTGGTCCGCGAGAATCCCGAGCTCTTCGCGGCGCCGGCGCCGGCCGACAGCCTGGCGCCGGCCGCGGCCCCGGACATCGAGAACTGCCGGCGCAACGCGGTGGTGCGCGCCACCGAGAAGGTGGCGCCGGCGGTGGTGGCCATCGTCGTCACCCAGGTCGAGCGCTACCGGGCCCTGCCGCGCTCCATCTCCGAGTACTTCGAGTTCTTCGGCGCGCCGCGCATCCTCGAGCGCGAGGTGCCGGGCATGGGCAGCGGCGTGCTCATCAGCCCCTACGGGCGGGTGGTGACCAACGCCCACGTGGTGGACGGGGCGCGGCGCATCATCGTGACCCTGAGCGACGGGCGGCAGTTCCCGGCCGGCGTGCTCGCCGTCAGCGCCAAGTACGACATCGCCCTGCTGCAGCTGGAGTCGCTGCCCGAGGGGGAGCAGGTGCCCTACGCCGAGCTCGGCGACAGCGACGAGCTGCTGATCGGCGAGTGGGTCATCGCCATCGGCAGCCCCTTCGGCTTCCAGCTCAACGACATCCGGCCCAGCGTCACGGTGGGCGTGGTCAGCGCCGTCAACCGGGACATCCGCGCCGAGGGCAGCGCCCTCTACAATGACATGATCCAGACCGACGCCGCCATCAATCCCGGAAACAGCGGCGGTCCCCTGGTCAACAGCCAGGGGCAGGTGGTGGGCATCAACACCCTCATCCTGTCCAAGAGCGGCGGCAACCTGGGCATCGGCTTCGCGCGGCCCATCAACACCCTGGTCTGGGTGCTCAACGAGATCGAGCAGTACGGCAAGGTGCGCGACACCTGGGCGGGCTTCACGGCCATCGACCTGCGCCCCTACCACATCGTGCACTACGGTCTGAAGGTCCGGCAGGGGATCATCGTGACGCGCGTCTACAACGGCGGCCCGGCCGACGCGGCGGGGCTCGAGCCCGGCGACGTGGTGGAGGCGGTGGACGGCCAGGCGCTGCGCACCGTCGCCGACGCCAACATGCTCTTCTTCCGCCACGAGGTGGGCGACCGCGTGCCGCTCACCGTCAACCGCGACGGCGAGACGCACGAGCTGAGCCTGGTCCTGGAACCCTACCGGGAGTAGGCCGGCAGCCCGTCTCCCGGCGGGCCTTGACGATCACCGCGCCCTGGCGGGCGCCGGGGGGAGGCGAGGGATGTGATCGGACGCTACACGCGGCCCCGCATGGGGGCCATCTGGAAGGAAGAGGCGAAGTTCGCGCGCTGGCTGAGGATCGAGATCCTGGCCTGCGAGGCCCTGGCCGAGCGGGGGCGCATCCCCGCCGAGGCGGCGGCGGAGATCTCGCGCAAGGGCGGCTTCGACGTGGCGCGCATCGCCGAGATCGAGAAGACGGTGAACCACGACGTCATCGCCTTCCTGACCAGCGTCGCCGAGCATGTCGGCGAGAGCAGCCGCTACGTCCACATGGGCATGACCTCCAGCGACGTGCTGGACACGGGCCTGGCCATGGCCATGAAGGAGGCGGGCGAGGTGCTGCTGGAGGACGTCGACGCCCTGCTCGAGGTCCTCGTGCGGCGGGCGCGGGAGTTCAAGCACACGCCCTGCATCGGCCGCAGCCACGGCATCCACGCCGAGCCGACCACCTTCGGCCTCAAGCTCCTGCTCTGGCACGAGGAGATGCGGCGCAACCGGGAGCGCCTGCAGCGCGCCGTCAAGACCGTCTCCGCGGGCAAGGTCAGCGGCGCCGTGGGCACCTTCGCCCACCTGGACCCCTACGTGGAGGAGCACGTGTGCCGGGAACTGGGCCTGGCGCCGGCGGCCGTCTCGACGCAGATCCTGCAGCGCGACCGCCACGCCGAGTACATGGCGACCCTCGCTGTCATCGCCTCGAGCCTGGACAAGATCGCCACCGAGCTGCGCAGCCTGCAGCGCACGGACATCCTCGAGGTGGAGGAGCCCTTCGGCAAGGGCCAGAAGGGCTCCAGCGCCATGCCCCACAAGCGCAACCCCATCACCGGCGAGCGCGTCAGCGGGCTGGCCCGCATCCTCCGCGGCAACGCCCTGGCGGCCATGGAGAACGTCGCCCTCTGGCACGAGCGCGACATCAGCCACTCCTCGGTGGAGCGCGTCATCGTGCCCGACAGCACCATCCTGCTGGACTACATGCTGGACCGGCTGACCTGGGTGATCGACGGCCTGCAGGTCTACCCCGAGAACATGATGCGCAACCTGGAGGCCACGCGGGGCCTGATCTACAGCCAGTCGCTCATGCTCGCCCTGGTGGACAAGGATCTCAGCCGCGAGGAGGCCTACAAGCTGGTGCAGGAGGCGGCCATGTCCGTCTGGAACGCCGACCGGCAGTTCCTGGCCGCCGCGCTGGACTCGGCGGCCCTGCGCGAGCACCTCACGGAGGCGGAGATCCGCGCCTGCTTCGACCTGAAGCGCCACCTGCGCAACGTGGACCGCATCTTCCGGCGCGCGCTGGGGGAATAGCCGCTAGAGCTGCGGATCCCAGAGGTAGTAGAGCCCCGGCGCGCGGCGCGGCCGTGTCAGCGCCTCCAGCGCGGACGCCGGCTGGCGCCGGCCGGCCAGGTTCGCGGCGCTCAGCTCCAGCAGCTCCCAGAACTTGCTCGGCAGTCTGTGGCGCACCACCGCCACGCGCTCGACGCCGGCCAGATCCCGCATCTCCGCGAGCAGCTCCTCCTCGTAGCCCACGCGGTCCACGAAGCCGAGATCCAGGGCCTGCCGCGCCGTCCACACGCGCCCGTCGGCCACGGCGCGCACCGCCGCCGCGTCCATGCCGCGGCCCGCGGCCACGGCGTCCACGAACTGCTCGTAGGTCTCGCCGATGATCCCCATGAGGATCGCGCGCTCGTCCTCGCGCATGGGCCGGCCGGGGTTGAGCAGGTCCTTGTTGGGCCCGCTGGTCAGCGTCACCAGCTCGACACCGTGCTTCTCGAAGAGCCCCGCGAAGTTGAAGCTCTGCATGATGACGCCGATGGAGCCCGTCAGGCAGCTCGGGTGGGCGACGATGCGGTCCGCCGCCACGGCGACGTAGAAGCCGCCCGAGGCCGCCAGGCCGTTGAGGCGCGCCACCACCGGCTTGCCCGTCTCCTCCCGGAAGCGGCGCAGCTTCTGGAAGATGACGTCGCTGGGATCGACGGCGCCGCCCGGCGAGTCGATGTCCAGCAGCACGCCGTCGATGCGGTCCGATGCGCGCGCGTGCTCGAGCAGGCGGTCCACCCGTTCCAGCAGCGACATCTCCATGGCGAAGCCGAAGGGCGTCTCCTGGGCCTCGGCGCTGATGACGCCCATGACGGGGACCTGCAGGTAGCGCGCCTCGGGCTGGGCGTCCCCGAAGAGGATCGCATCCTTCCCGGCGCGCTCAGCGGTGCCGCCGGCCGCCGGACCGGAGTCGGACATGGCGCTCATGAGCAGCATGCAGCTGCCGCCCTGCAGGGCCAGGAAGCCCAGCAGCACGAGGATGGCGAGCACGTGGAAGACTGACTGGAGGATCTTGTGGGCGTCCATGGCGTTCCTTTCGCTGCGCGGACGGACGGCGCCGGAAAAGGGCTGGACAATCGGCGCGACTTGCCTAGTATATGGCCTTTCCCGGTTCTGCAAACCCCTCTTTCGCGGCCGAAACATCCGGCGGTCATCCATGGCAGCGGTGATCGAAGTCTCGCGGCTTTCCCGGGCGGACCTGGAAAGCGCCCTCGCGGAGCACTCCCTCACCCTCAAGCCCGACGAGGCCCGCCGCGTCGCCGAGCTCCTCGGCCGCGACCCCACCCTGACCGAGCTGACCCTCTTCGACACCATGTGGAGCGAGCACTGCTCCTACAAGAGCAGCCGCGCCCACCTCGCGCGGCATCTGCCCACCGAGGGGCCGGACGTGGTGCTCGGCCCCGTGGAGGACGCCGGCATCGTGCGCCTGGGCGAGGCCGACGGCCGCCGCTGGTGCCTGGTCATGAGCCACGAGAGCCACAACCACCCGAGCCAGGTCCTTCCCTTCGAGGGCGCCGCCACGGGCATCGGCGGCATCGTGCGCGACGTCTACTGCATGGGCGCCGAGGTGGTGGGGGTCCTCGACCCCCTGCGCTTCGGCGATCCCCGCGGCGAGCACGCCGACCGCAGCCGCGAGATCATGGCCGGCGTGGTGGACGGCATCTGGCACTACGCCAACGCCCTGGGCGTGCCCAACCTGGGCGGCGACCTCGTCTTCCACCCCGGCTACGACGACAACTGCCTGGTCAACGTGGTGGCGGTGGGCCTTGTCCCCGAGGAGGAGATCATCCGCAGCCGCGTGCCCGCCGAGGCGCGCGCGGAGCCCTACGACTTCATCCTCGTGGGCAAGCCGACCGACGAGAGCGGCTTCGGCGGCGCCGCCTTCGCCAGCGTCATCCTCGACGAGGAGGAGGAGAACCGCGGCGCCGTGCAGGTGCCCGACCCCTTCCTCAAGCGCGTGCTCAGCGAGGCCAACAAGGCCGTGCTGGCCCTGGCCCGCCGCGGGGGCGCCGCCATCGGCTTCAAGGACCTCGGCGCCGGCGGCATCGCCTGCGTCTCGAGCGAGCTGGCCGAGGCCGGCGGCTTCGGCATGCGCGTGGACTTGGACCGCGTCGCCGTCAGCGACCCGGCCCTTCCCGACCGGGTCATCGCCTGCAGCGAGACCCAGGAGCGCTACGGCCTGGCCGTGCCGCGCCGCCTCACGCCGCGCGTGCTCGCCATCTACAACGAGGAGTACGACCTGCCCCACGTCTACCCCGGCGCCTGCGCGCGCGTGGCGGGGGAGGTCACCAACGACGGGCGCTACACCCTGACGCGGGGCGGGGCCGTCCTCTGCGACGCGCCCGTGGCGGTGGTCACCAAGGGCATCCGCTACGAGCGCGAGGCGGCGCCGGCCGCGCGCGACCTGCCCGATCCGCCGCCGGCGCTGGACCGCGACCTCGGCGCCGACCTGCTCGCGCTGCTGGCCGATCCCAATCTCTGCGACCGCCGCTACCTCTACCAGCACTACGACGGCGAGGTGCAGGGCAACGCCTGCCTCCGCCCGGGCGAGGCGGACGCGGGCGTCCTGGCGCCCTTCGCCGGCAGCCCCCTCGGCCTGGCGGTCACCTGCGACGGCAATCCCTGGTACGGCGCGCGCGACCCCTACCGCGGCGCCGCCCTGGCCGTCTGCGAGGCCGTGCGCAACCTGGCCTGCGTCGGCGCCTGGCCCCTGGCGCTCACCGACTGCCTCAACTACGGCAATCCCGAGAAGCCCGGACCCTTCGGCGCCTTCGCCGAGGGCGTGCGCGGCATCGGCGACGCCTGCCGCGGCATCGGCCGCCTGGCCGAGGACGACCAGGCGCCGGCGCCGCGCCATCCGATCCCCGTCATCAGCGGCAACGTCAGCTTCTACAACGAGAGCGCCAGGGGCGCCGCCATCCCGCCCAGCCCCATCGTCGCCCTGGCCGGCCGCGTGCCCGACATCAGCGTCGTGCCGGGCCTCCAGCTCAAGGCGGCCGGCGATCCCGTCTACCTGCTGGGCGCGCGGCGCGCCGAGCTGGGCGGCGGCGCCTGGCACCGCGTCTGCCGCGGCAGCGAGGGGGGCGCTGTGCCGGAGCCCGACTTCGCCCGCGTGCGCACCGAGAGCCTGGCGGTCATCCGGGCCGTGCAGGCGGGCTGGGTGCGCGCCGCCCACGACGTGGGCGAGGGCGGGCTGGCCACGGCCGCCGCCGAGATGCTGCTGGGCCGCCGCGGCGAGCCGGCCCGCGGCCTCGACCTGGACGCGACCGGCGGCGACGGCGGCGGCGGACTGCCGCCCGCGTCCCTGCTCTTCTCCGAGACGGGCGGCTTCCTGGTCGAGCTGGCGCCCGCGGCGGACGACGCCTTCGCGGAACTCTGCCGCGCGCTGGGCGTGGCTTGCCTCCGCCTGGGCGCGGTCACCGCCGCGCCCCGCCTCGTCCTGCGCGCCGGCGGCGCGGTCCTGGTGGATCTGGACGCCGGCGAGCTGGCCGCCGCCTGGCAGGGCGCCCTGCCGCGGCTCTTCCCCGCCGGCGAGGAGACGCCGGACGGCGCGCGGGAGGTGGCCGATGCCTGAGGCGCCGCGGCCGCGCGCGGCCGTCATCCAGTTCCCCGGCGTCAACTGCGAGTACGAGTCGGCCCGCGCCCTGGCCGCCGCCGGCGCCGAGGCGGACATCCTGCGCTGGAACGAGGACCCGGCGCGGCTGGCCGGCTACGACCTGTTCCTGCTGCCCGGCGGCTTCAGCTACCAGGACCGCGTGCGCGCGGGCGCCGTGGCCGCCAAGGAGGACATCCTCGAGGCCCTGGCGGACGAGGCCGCAGCCGGCAAGCCGGTGCTGGGCATCTGCAACGGCGCCCAGGTCCTGGTGGAGGCCGGCTTCGTGCCGGGCCTGCGCGGCGAGGATCTCGAGCTGGCCCTGGCCCCCAACCGCATGCCCGGCCGGCGCGGCTACTTCAGCGAGTGGTGCCACCTGCGCGTCGCCGATTCCACCCCCTCCTGGCTGGGGATCCTGTCCGAGCGCGTGCTGCCGATGCCCTTCGCCCACGGCGAGGGACGCTTCACCAGCCGCCGCCCCGGCCTCTTCGAGGAGCTGGCGGCGGCGGGCCAGGTGGTGCTGCGCTACGCCGACGCCGAGGGCGCGGTCGCGGCGGGCTGGCCGGAGAATCCCAACGGCAGCGAGCTGGCGGCGGCGGGCGTCTGCAACGCCGCCGGCAACGTCCTGGCGATGATGCCCCACCCCGAGCGCGCCGCCTGGCTGGGGCAGGTGCCCGAGCTGCTGCCCGGCCCCTGGGGCTGGAAGCGGCGCCGGGCCTTCGGCGAGTGGCCCCGCCTGAAGGGGCCCGGACCGGGCCACGCCCTCTTCGCCGCCATGGTCGGGGCCGCGGCGGCGCGCCGGGAGGCCGTCGATGCGACTTGAGCTGCGCGTGGAGCTGAAGACCGTGGACCTCGTGCGCGAGACGGCCTGGCTGGCCCTCACGGAGAAGCTGGGCTGGGCAGCGGTCCTGGCGGACCTGAGGCGGGCCGTGCTCTGGCGCTTCGAGTTGTCCGACGGCGACGAGGCGACCCTGCGCGCGGCGCTCGCGGCCGAGCTGGAGCGCACCTCGGCCTTCTACAATCCCAACAAGGAGCGGCACCACCTACTCGCCGGCGGCGCCCTGCCCGAGGGCGAGCCCCTGGCCGCGGCCGACGCCCTGGAACCGCCGCCCGCGCCGGGCGCCCGTCTCTGGCGCGCGCTCGTCTGGGTCACCGACGAGGGCGGCGAGCAGGCGGCCCTGCGCCGGCGCACCGCGCGGCGGCTGCCGGGGCTGAGCGGCCTGCGGGCCGGCACCCTCTGGGAGCTGGCGCTGCGCGCCGACACCGCGACCATGGCCCGCGGCCTGGCCGCCGGCCTGGCCCTGACGCGTCGGCGCCGCCAGGGGCTCCTGCTCAATCCGCACTACCAGGAGGGCCGCCTGCTGACCCTCGCGCCCGGGGAGGAGGCCTGATGCCGCGGCGCCTCGCGCCCGCCGGGCACGGCGACCGGCCCCGGGAGGCCTGCGGGGTCTTCGGCGTCTACGGGCACGAGGAGGCGGCGCAGACCAGCTACCTCGGACTCTACTCCCTGCAGCACCGCGGCCAGGAGTCCTGCGGCATCAGCGTGTCGGACGGCGGGCACGTCCGCAGCAAGCTGGGCATGGGCCTGGTGGGGGACGTCTTCCGGGCCGCGGATCTGGCCGAGCTGCCCGGGCGGCTGGCCATCGGCCACAACCGCTACTCGACCACGGGGCGCGTCAGCCTCGTCAACGCCCAGCCCATCGTCGTGGACTGCCAGGTCGGACGCCTGGCCATCGCCCACAACGGGAACATCACCAATGCCGTGCAGCTGCGCGACGCCATGGAGGCGCGCGGGCACATCTTCCACTCCACCAGCGACAGCGAGATCATCCTGCACCGCGTGGCCTGCGCGGGCCGGCAGGACCTGACGGCCCGGATCATCGAGGCCGTTCAGGGCCTGGAGGGGGCCTTCTCCCTGGTCATCCTCGCCAAGGACCGCCTCTTCGCCTACCGCGATCCCCACGGCTTCCGCCCCCTCGGCATCGGGCGCCTGGGCGGCGCCTGGCTCATCAGCAGCGAGAGCTGCGCCTTCGACATCCTCGGCGGGCGCTACGAGCGCGACGTCCTTCCCGGCGAGCTGGTGGTCGTCGACGAGCGCGGCCTGCACAGCGTCATCGCCGAGCGCCCGGGCCGCCTGGCCCACTGCATCTTCGAGTTCGTCTACTTCGCCCGGCCGGACAGCATCGTCTTCGAGGAGAACGTGGACAAGGTGCGCCGCAAGCTGGGCCGCGCCCTGGCGCGCGAGGCGCCGGCCGCCGCGGATTTCGTCATCTCCGTGCCGGACTCGAGCAACAGCGCCGCGCTCGGCTACGCCCACGAGAGCGGCCTGCCCTTCGAGTTCGGGCTCATCCGCAACCACTACGTGGGCCGCACCTTCATAAGCCCCAGACAGAGCGTCCGCGACCAGGGCGTGCTCATCAAGTTCAATCCGGTGCGGGGCGTTCTGCGCGGCAAGCGCGTGGCGGTGGTGGACGACTCCATCGTCCGGGGCTCGACCATGCGCAAGCTGGTGCGCATGCTGCGCGACGCCGGCGCGGCCGAGGTGCACCTGCGCATCAGCTCGCCGCCCATCGCCAATCCCTGCTTCTACGGCATCGACATGCCCACCCGGGAGGAGCTGATCCGCTCGCGCCATGACGTGCCTGGCATCCGCGACTACCTCGGCGTCGATTCCCTGGCCTACCTAAGCCTCGCGGGCATGCTGGCCTGCGTCAAGAGCCCGGCCCGCTTCTGCACGGCCTGCTTCAGCGGCGACTACCCCGTGCCCGTCAGCGAGGTCGCCGGGAAGTTCCGCATGGACCGGGACCTCTGAGGGGCGGGCTTGCGGCGTTCCGGCCCGCGTGCTAATGTACCGCCGTCCCCGCCGGGGATCATCCCAACCGCGAGGAGCCTTCGAGACCATGACGAGACGCTGGGTAACGCTCGGACTGACCCTGCTGGCGGCTCTGGCCCTAGGCGGCTGCCTGAGGACCGTGGAGCTGAATCCGGAGACCCTCCAGCCCGAGGACGTCGACGCGGCCACGGCCCACTACGGCAACGTCCACTTCCTGGACAAGCGGGGCATCGACTACTTTGCCCAGTCCTTCGAGGTGAGCGAGGACGGCGGGAGCTTCCTGCTCAAGATGGTGGAGGTCGTCGATGACGGAGTCCACACCAACGAGGTCGACGTCGCCCTGCCGCGCGGGTCCGTGGTGTCCATCCGCTACAGCGAGAACAGTCCCTGGATCCTCGGAAGCCTGGTGACGGGCACGGCCCTGTTCATGGTCTACCTCTACTACAAGATCAACACCGACGTTTTCGACTGATGCGCGTCCTGGTGCTGGGAGCCGGCCTCCAGGGCAGCGCCGCCGCCTACGACCTCGCCCGCAGCCAGGGGGTGGCGGACGTCCTGGTGGCGGACCGTGACGACTCCCTCCTGGCCGCGGCGGTCCGACTGGCGGGACCGGCCTGCCGGTCGCGCCGCGTGGACCTGGCCGCCGCCGCCGCCCTGCCGCCGCTCCTGGCCGACGCGGACGCCTGCTTCAGCGCCCTGCCCTACTTCATGAACGAGCCCGTCGCCGCGGCCTGCGCCGGCGCCGGCGTCCACTACGTGGACCTGGGCGGCAACACGGAGATCACCCGGCGCATCCTGGCCCTGGACGCCGAGGCCCGCGCGAGCGGCGCCAGCCTCGTGCCCGACTGCGGCCTGGCGCCCGGCCTGGCCCAGACGGTGGTCATGGCCGCGATCGAGGACTTCGCGACCGTGGACGCCGTGCGCATCCGCGTGGGCGGGCTGCCCCAGGCGCCGCGGCCGCCCCTGGACTACGCCCTCTTCTTCTCCATCCACGGCCTCATCAACGAGTACATGGGCGAGGCCGTGGTCCTGCGCGGGGGCCGGGTGGCCACCGTGCCGACGCTGACCGAGGTGGAGGCCATCCGCTTCCCGGAGCCGGTGGGGGACTGCGAGGCCTTCACCACCCTGGGCGGCACCAGCACCCTGCCCTGGTCCCTGGCCGGGCGGGCGCGCGAGCTGGACTACAAGACCGTCCGCTACCCGGGCCACGCGGCGAAGATCCGGCTGCTCAAGGACCTGGGCTTCCTGGATGAGACGCCCGTGGATCTCGCGGGCGCCCGCGTGAGCCCGCGCGACCTGACGGGCCGCCTGCTCGAGCGCGTCCTGGCCGAGGACGGGGTGCGCGACCTGGTGGTCTTCCGGGTGGAGGCCGAGGGCACGCTGGACGGCCGGCGCCGGCGCCGCCGCTTCGAGATGATCGACCGCTACGACGAGGCCACGGGCCTGAGCGCCATGCGCCGCGGCACGGCCTTCCCGGCCTCGGTGGTCCTGCAGATGCTGGCCCGCGGCGAGGGCGCCGGGCCCGGCGCCCACCCCCTCGAGACCGCAGTGCCGGCCCGCCCTTGCCTGGCGGCCCTGGCCGAGCGCGGGCTCGTTCTCACCGAGATCCTCGCCGACCTCTGATCCCGCCCGGCGCCTCGCGGCGCGGACCGCTGACCCACGGGCTGTCCCGCTCCCAGAACCGCCACGGCCAGCCGGCGGCCTCGCCGGCGTAGGCCACGCCCACGCGCGGGCCGGCCGCCCGCCGGCGCGCAGGCAGCCGCCGTCCGGCCTCGAGCCAGAGGCCCGGCCCGGGCAGGGCCGCGCCGTCCAGGCCGCGGTCGATGGCGAAGGCCCGGCACAGGCGGCCGGGGCCCCGCGCCCAGTCCCGCCGGGCGACGCCGGGCCGCAGGGACGCCATGAGCGCATCGCCTTCCAGGGGTTCCACGGCGCGCACTAGGACGGCCTGGGCCCGCCCCAGCGGGCCGCAGACCAGGTTGAGGCAGTGGTGCATCCCGTAGACCTGGTAGACGTAGGCGCGCCCCGGCGGCCCGAACATGACGGCGTTGCGCGGCGTCGGGCCGCGCGCGGCGTGGCTGGCCGCGTCGCCGTCGCCGGCGTAGGCCTCGGTCTCCACGATGCGGCCCGCCAGGCGGCGGCCGCGCCAGCGCCGCACGAGGACGCGGCCCAGCAGGTCGCGGGCCACGGCCAGGACGGGGCGGTCGAAGAACTCGGGGCCCAGCACGGCGGCGGGATCGGCTGCGGCCCTAGGCACCGCGCCGGCTCCGCCGCCGCCCGCGCCGGCGACGGGTCCCCTCGGCGAAGCGCAGCTCGCCCAGCTCCAGGCCGCGCGCCTCGGCGTCCAGGAGGAAGAGGTCGCGGGCCTCGGCGAAGTAGGGCTTGTTGCGGAAGAAGCCCGGGACCGGCTGGCCCTCGCGGCAGCGGGCCAGGCGGCGCTGGCTGATGCTGATGAGGAACAGGCGCTCGGTGTCGCGCCGGGCCACGCCGAGCTGGCTGGTCAGCGGCTTGAGGAAGCGGTAGGTCAGGCGGCCCACGTCGGGGCGGCTGCTGCGCCCCGCCAGGTTGGCCGCCAGGTGGTCCAGGAAGGGGAAGGTCATCAGGACGCCCAGCAGGAAGGCGGGGGAGTAGTCCGCGCCGGCCTCGATGCGGCGGTCGAGGATCTCCAGGCGGCGCCAGGGCAGGGGCGTCTCGACGTCCCGGGGCCAGTCGGGGAGGAACTCGTCCAGGCGCGGCAGCAGGGCGCCCAGCAGGCCGCTCTCCTTCATCAGCGCCAGGCTCCGGCAGGCCGCGCCGCCGCGCAGGTCGCGGTAGAACTCCTCGAGCACGCGGGCCTTGCTGCACTCGCCCAGGCGCTCGCGGTGCCGCCGGACGGCCGCCCAGGTGGCCGGCTCGATGCGGAAGTCCGCGCGGGCGGCGTGCCGCAGGACGCGCACCATGCGCACCGGGTCGGCGAGGATGCGCTGGTCGGGATCCCCGATGAGGCGGACGACGCCGGCGTCCAGGTCGGGCAGGCCCTCCACCCAGTCGATGACGCTGAAGTCGGCGATGTCGTAGAAGAGGCCGTTGATGGTCAGGTCGCGGCGCCGCGCGTCCTCGGCCGGCGTGCCGTACTGGATGTCCCGCGTGAATTCCAGCAGGTGCCGGCCCCGGTCGCCTCGGCGCGAGTGCGGACGCGGGATCGGGATCGGGATCGGGATCACCCTGCCCGCCAGCGCCGCGCCGCCGTTCTCCTCGGCCAGCAGGCTGTCGGCCTCGCTCTGGAGGCGGTCCTCCTCCTCGACGCTGTCCTGGTCGCTGGCCGGCACGATCTCCTCTTCCTCCTCGGGATTGGTGGCGCGGAAGGTGGAGACCTCGATCGCCTTGTCGCGGCCGAAGAGCACGTGCACGATGGGGAAGCGGCGCCCGATGATGCGGCTGTTGCGGAACAGGTCCAGCACCTGGTCCGGGGTGGCCGAGGTGCCGATGTCGTAATCCTTGGGCCGGCGGCGCAGGAGCAGGTCGCGCACGGCGCCGCCCACCAGGTAGGCGGTATGGCCGCTCCGGTGCAGTCGGTAGAGCACCTTGAGGGCCGCCGGGTCGATGTCGCGGCGCGAGATGCAATGATCCGGGCGCGCGAGGATGCGGGGCTCGGTCGGGAAGTCCATGACGCCTCCGGCTGGGACCGTCGGCGGGAGTGGGATGACGCAGTGTAGCGCATCGCCCGCGGGCCACCAAGCGGAAAGCCGCCGCGGGCGCCGGCGGCGGCCAGCGCGCGGCGAGGTCGCCGGCGCGCGGCCTTGCGGCGGGGCGGGTCAGGGGCCGAGGAGGCGGAAGCGGGGGTCGGGCGGCGCCTCGTCGTCGGCGAAGAGCTCGCGCTGGCCCATGGCGGACTGCACCTGCCGCACCAGCAGCTCGAGGTCGGCGGGCCGGTCGACGAAGTCCAGGCCGTCGGACTCGACCACGAGGACGCGCTCGTGGCGGCGCGAGGCGATCCAGTCCTCGTAGTAGCGGTTCAGGCGCGCGAGGTAGTCGCGCGGCATGCGGGCCTCGTAGTCCCGCCCGCGCAGGTGGATGTTGCGGCAGAGGGACTCCACGCCGCGGCGCAGGTAGACCACGAGGTCCGGCGGCCTCAGCAGCGCCACCACCTGGCGATAGAGGGCCAGGTAGCTCTCCCACTCGCCCGCGCCCATCTTGCCCATCTCGTGGAGGTTGCGCGCGAAGATCAGGGCGTCCTCGTGGATGGAGCGGTCCTGGATGGCGCTCTCGCGCCGCTCCTCGATGGATCGGTGGTCGCCCAGGCGGTGGGTGAGGAAGTAGATCTGCAGGGCGAAGGCCCAGCGCGCCATGTCCCCGTAGAAGGGCTCGAGGAAGGGATTCTCGGCCACGCGCTCGTAGTAGGCCCGCCAGCCGAAGCGATCGGAGAGCAGGCCGGTGACCGTGGTCTTGCCGGCGCCGATGTTGCCTGCCAGAACCAGGTGGAAGAACTCGGACATGGCACCTCCCGCCTCCCTTGCTAGCAGGTCCCGGGGTCGCCTGGCAAGGGGCGGCCGGCTTGTGGCCGGCCCCGCCGGTCTGCTATAACCGGCCGGCGGGAGGCAGCGCATGATCGACCCGGAAATCCACCTCGACGGCGAGGGCCGTCTGGACTGGCGGGACGTCTTCGGCAACGCCCGTCCGGTGGAGCTGGAGCTGGGCTTCGGCAAGGCCCGCTTCCTGCTCGCGGCGGCCCGGTCGCGCCCCGGCGTGAACTTCCTGGGCGTCGAGATGAGCCGGAAGTGGTATCGCGAGGGAAGGCGGCGCATCCTGAGGGATCCGCCGGCCAACCTGCGGGTCCTGTGGGCCGAGGCCCTGGACTTCCTCGCCCGCAAGGTGCCGGACGCGAGCCTGCAGGCGTTGCATGTGTACCACCCCGATCCCTGGCCCAAGCGCCGCCACCACAAGCGACGCCTGCTCACCCCGGCGTTCCTGGCCCAGGCGCGGCGCGTCCTGGCCGCCGGCGGGGAGCTGCGCGTCACCACCGACCACGCGGCGTACGGCGCGCTGATCGGCGCGCTGCTCGCCGGGGCCGACGGCTTCGAGACGCTGCCCTGGGGAGAGACGGGCGAGGCCCTCACGCACTTCGAGGCCAAGTACCGCCGCGAGGGACGCGCCATCCACCGCTACCGCACGCGCCGCCGGGAGGCGCCATGAACTGGGATCCCGTCCGTGACATCCGCACGCGCTCCGGAGCGACGGCCTGCGGCCTGGCCTATCCCGGCGGCGTCGACTGCTTCGCCGTGGAGGAGATTCCGCTCTACGAGCCCTGCGGCGAGGGCGACCACCTCTACCTGACCGTCGAGAAGCGCGGCATCGACACGCCCGAGCTGCTGCGCCGCCTCGCCGCGGCCGCAGGCGTCGACCGCCGCGAGATCGGCTGGGCCGGCCTCAAGGACCGCCACGCCGTCGCGCGCCAGCGCGTCTCGCTGCCGCGCGGCGCCGCCGAGTCCCGCTTGGAGGCGCTCGGCGACGAGGACTACGCCGTCCTGGACGCCCGGCCGCACCGCAACAAGCTGCGCGTGGGCCACCTTGCCGGCAACCGTTTCCGGCTGCTCTTGCGGGGCCGCTGCGATCCGGAGGCACTGGCCGAGCGGCTGCGCGAGATCAGGGAGCGGGGCCTGCCCAACTACTTCGGCTTCCAGCGCTTCGGAGCGCAGCGGGACAGCCACCAGCGGGGCCTGCACCTGCTGCGACGCGGCGGGCGGCTGCGGGGCCGTCACGCCCGCTTCCTATTGAGTGCCTACCAGGCGGCCCTGTTCAACCGCGTCCTGGACGGGCGCCTGGACGGCCTGGGCAGCCTGCTGCCGGGCGACCTGGCCTGGATCCACGACAAGGGGGCCATCTTCCGCGTGGAGGACCCGGCCCGCGAGCAGGCGCGGGTCGACGCCATGGCCATCAGCCCCAGCGGTCCCTTGCCGGGCCGTCGCGAGACGCGCCCGGCCGGGCCGGCCCTGGACATCGAGGACCGGCTGCTGCACGCCGCCGGCTGGGAGGAGCCCTTCCGGACCCGCCTGACCGGCGGGCGGCGTCCCCTGCGCGTGCCCGTGGGGGAGCTGGAGAGCGAGGCCGGGCCGGAAGGCCTCCGGCTCGCGTTCGTGCTGCCGCCGGGCAGCTACGCCTCCGTGCTCCTGGCCGAGATGGGCGTGCCGCCCGGCGGCCCGGCCGGCGGCGGCGAGGAGGACGATGCCCCACCTGAAGCTTGAGGGCCTGCCCGGCGCCGACGCCGTCCTGGCGAGCCTGGCGCCCTTCACGGTCAAGGACGAGACGGGCGTGCAGAAGGTGCTGGCCTTCTACCGGGAGCGGGAGGGGCGGCAGATCCTCGTGGAGGCCCTGGTGGCCGACGGCCCGCGCCCGCGCCATTTCTTCGTCACGCTGGCGGCGCGCGACGCGGGCTGGCTGCTGCGCTGCCTGCCCCTGACCGATCCCGAGAAGACCCCGGCCGTCAAGCGCCTCCTGGTGCGCCTGGCCCTGCAGATCCGGGACGCCTTCCCCGGTGCCACCGTGACCACCACCAACCTGATCGAGGAACTGGCCGCGCTGGTCGGCGACCGGCCCGGCCCGCCCGGCGAGGATCGCGGCGCCGGCGGCTAGCCCGCGCCGCCCGGGGTCGGATCGGGGCCGCGGCGGCGGGCGAGGTAGCGGTCCGCGTCAACACCGAAGGGCAGGTAGATCCGCAGCGGCAGGCCGCGGCGCCGCAGGCTCTCGCGCAGGCGGCGCGGCGCGCCATGAAGCAGCAGCAGCTCCCAGCGGCCGGGCGGGATCCCGGCCACGCGGCCCAGGACACGCTCGATGAGGGCCGGGTCGTGGGTGGCGGCGCCCACGCGGCCGCCGGCCGCCAGGCCGGCCGCCAGGAGGTCCAGGAAGGCCGCGTCCCGCGCCCGCGGGTCGCGGACGGACTCGCCCGGCGGCGCGGCGTAGGCCCCGCGCACCACGCGCAGGTCCGGCGCCAGGGGCGCCAGGGCGCGCAGGTCGCCGGCGCTGCGGCAGAGATCGGCCTGGAGGACGAGGCCCGGCCGATGGCCCGCCGCGCGGGCCCGGTGGTAGAGGTCCAGGCCGGGCCCGACGAGGTCCCAGGCTTCCATGTCCAGCCACAGGTCGGCGCCCACCGCCGCGGCCCGCGCCAGGAGGTCGGCGAGCAGGCCGGCGCAGAGATCCGCATCCCGACGCAGGCCGATCAGGCTGGGCTTGAGGGAGACGTCGCGGTCCACGCCGGCGCGCGGCAGGCGGTCGAGCAGGTCCCGGTACGCGGCCGCGGCCGCCTCGGCCTCGCTGGGTCCGGCGGCGTCCTCGCCCAGGACGGCGAGGGTGCAGCCGATGCCCCGCGCCGCCAGGCGGCGGGCCCGCCGCAGGGCCTGCGGGGCCGTGCTTCCGGCCAGGTGCCGGCGCGCGGCGGCGCGCGCCCTGATGGCCGCCGGGGCGGCACGCACCCGTTCCCACAACGCTTTCATGGCACCTCCGCCGCCGGCGGGCGGTGTCTCCAGACTAGGCGCCGCGTCTTGACGGGTCAACGCCGGGGCACTTTTCTATTGATGCGGCGCGGTCATTGCAGTATTGCAGAACAACGGATCCGTGCGCCCCACGCTTCTCAAGGGATGGGAATCATGGCGAACGAGCGAATTCTCATTGTCGACGACGATCCACAGACCCTCAGGATGCTGAGCGTCAGCGTCGAAAAGGCGGGCTACGAGGTCATGCCGGCGGAGACCGGCGAGGAGGCCCTGCGGCTGGCCAAGGAGGAGGGCCCCGATCTGGTCGTCCTGGACCTCGTTCTTCCCGACAGCAGCGGCCTGGAGGTGTGCCGGGAGCTCCGCGAGGCGCCCGAGACACAGGGGATCCCGCTCATCATGGTGACCGCCCTGGGCGAGCAGAGCGACAAGATCTACGGGCTCGAGGTGGGGGCTGACGACTACATGGTCAAGCCCATCGACGTTCCCGAGCTGCTGGCCCGCATCCGCGCGCTCTTCCGCCGCCAGCAGCTGGCCATGGAGGCCGGCGAGGGCAACGGCCGCGGCGGCACCCTCGAGCTAGGAGGCTTCAGCATCCAGCCCGAGCGGCTCTCCGTCATGCGGGAGGACAAGTCGGTCACGCTCACCGCGCTGGAGTTCAAGCTCCTCTACCAGCTCGCCAGCAAGCCGGAGGAGACCTTCAGCCGGACCGAGCTGCAGCAGCTGGTCTGGGGCGACGACCAGCGCAACACCGAGCGCGCCGTGGACGTCCTCGTCAACCGCCTGCGCAGCAAGCTGGAGAAGCTGCCGGGCGGGGACGCCATCGTCAAGACGGTGCGCGGGGTCGGCTACCGCTTCCACTCCTGACCGGCCCGGGAGCCCGACCGGCGCGAAGCGCCGGAATTCGGGGTTGCCCCGGCGCCGCCGATGCCCCATCTTCAAACGGTGAACGGCCTTCCGCGGTCCGCCGCCGGCGGGCGGCGCCCTTGACAGTCCTCCGGGCGAAGTGCTAGTGCTTACCGGCTCCGGGCTGCGGAATGCCGCAAGCATCCGATACACCGAGACTTTCGTTGCCGATCCCGATTCCCACTGCCGGAGTCGCCTTGCCGAGGGGGAAGTCCATGATGCCAGGTCAGCCAGCCCGGGTCTCCCTGCTCCTGCTGGCCCTCGCCATCGGTTTCGCGGCCGGCTGCAGCGACGAGACGACCACCGCGCCGCCGCCGGTCTATAATCCCATCATCGAGTCCCTGGAGCTGACGCTCAACGTGGATGCGGGCTCGCCGCTGGCCCTGCCGGTGGACGGCGACCGGATGGCCGTCCTCTACACGGCCGCCTTCGAGAGCAGCGGCGACATCCACCGCATCGTGCTGCACAGCACGGGCGGAACGCTCTTCGATTCCGTCGCGATCGTGGAGTACTACCCGAATCCCAACGACACCTCCCTCCATTACCCGATCCCGGACCAGGTGCGGTTCACGGAGATCGGCGCCTACGAGATCCACCAGACCGGCAGCCAGGGACAGGACACGATCATCACCAACTATCCCGGCAACGTCTACTTCAGCGGACCGCGCCAGCTCTTCTACGACGAGCACACGGACCGCGTCTTCTACTCCATGGGCTACGGCCAGGTCTCGCAGATCGCCTCCACCCAGAGCCCCGTCGACGCCGGCGGCGGCCACTCGGGCGAGATCGTCAACACCTTCGATGCCCCGCTGCAGGCGACAGCCATCAACGGCTCGCGGCCCCCGATCTGGGACTACTGGTACACGAAGGTCCCCCGCGGCTTCGGCTTCGCCTTCACGGGCGGCTACTACGCGACCGTGTCGCCGCCGGTCGGCGGCCACCAGTTCCTGGCCTACGCCGACACCCTCCTCGAGTCCTACGACCGCGACGGC
This sequence comes from Candidatus Krumholzibacteriota bacterium, assembly GCA_016933175.1. GTDB lineage: Bacteria > Krumholzibacteriota > Krumholzibacteriia > JACNKJ01 > JACNKJ01 > JAFGBK01. The sequence goes on from JAFGBK010000011.1 coordinate 35,932, forward strand.
TTCGACGACGGCGGCACCTCGCAGGCCGGCGAGGATCCCGCGGGCGCCATCGAGGTCCTGTCCGGCCTGCCCGACGACGGCCTGCCCGGCATCGGCGGGGAGGACGACGACGGCGACGGCGCCGCCGACCTGCTGGACGCCGAGGTGGCCGCCATGCTCGTGGTCACCGAGCCCGCGCCGGCCGTCTGGAGCCTCGCCTGGAGCATTCAGCGCTACGTGCCCGCCTGGGACGACGACGAGGACGGCCTCATGGACGAGGACTGGTCCGACGCCATCGACAACGACGGCGACGGCCTGTTCGACGAGGATCCCATCGAGCAGCAGATCGACAACGACGGCGACGGCATCTTCGGCGAGGATCCCGTGGACGGCATCGACAACGACGGCGACAGCCTTGTCGACGAGGATCCCGAAGAGGTGCAGGTCGACAACGACGGCGACGACCAGCTCAACGAAGACGGCCCCGATCCCGCCATCGATCAGGACGGCGACGGCCTCTACGACGAGGATCCGCCCGGCGACGCCAACGGCGACGGAGCGCCGGGCGTGCTCGGCGAGGACGACGGCTATCCTGACGATCTCATCGACGAGGCGGACCCGCAGATCCGCCACAGTCTGCTGCGCGCCGAGGCCATCGACTTCGGCGACGAACTGGAGAACTACGATCCCGCTCTGGACGACGACGAGGACGGCCTCGTGGACGAGGACGGCGATATCTACCGGAACGGGATCTGGGTTGTAGAACTGGGTGCGGATGGGCTGCCCGACGATACGGCGACGCCCATCTCCCTAACGAACGACGGGGGACGCCAGCCCTTCTTCAACCCGGATGGAAGCGACCTGCTCTACGTGAGGGACGGGGACATCTATCGCATCAGCCTCGACCTCACGGCGGACCCGGTGACGATCACCAATACGGAGAACCTGACCTCGACCCCCGCCATCCTGGAGGGCTACCCTGCCTACTCGGACGACGGGGCCTACATCGTCTACTCGTCGAGCGAGGCGGGCAGCGCCGACATCTGGAGCATGGATGCCGCCGGCGCCGCGCGCGCTCAGATCACGAACGATCCCGGCCAGGAGCTCTTCCCGCGCTTCACGCCGGACGGGAACCAGATCCTCTACGAGGCCTGGCTCTATCCGGACGGGGCGCGCCGCGCGATGATCACGGTAGGCGATCTGATCGCCCTGCTGCCCTGACGTCACCGGCGGGCGCCCGGCGCCCGGCCGCGCACGGCCACCTTCCAACCGGCACGCCGCCGCGGACCAGCGGCGGCGTCTGGCGTTCCCCCCGGCGCCGCCCGGCGCCAGCGAGGGGTGTCATGCAACGCGAGATCTTCGTGAATGTCGGGCCCACCGAGGTCGGCGTGGCCATCGTGGAGAACCACGAGCTCGTCGAGTACATGGTGGAGCGCGGCGAGACCAAGCACATCGTCGGCGACGTCTACAAGGGCGTCGTCAAGGCCGTGCTGCCCGGTATCCAGGCCGCCTTCGTGGACATCGGCATGGAGAAGGCCGGCTTCCTGCACGTGACGGACCTGGCCTGGGGCGAGGAGGGCCTGCGCGACCGCCTCCAGGAGCTGGAGAGCGAGGACGGCGACGGCCGCCCGGTGCGGGGGCGCCGCGAGGTCTCCAAGCTGCCGCCCATCGAGAGCGTCATCAAGAAGGGCGACAAGGTGGTGGTGCAGGTCACCAAGGAGCCCATCGGGACCAAGGGGCCCCGCCTGACCACGCAGCTCTCCCTGCCGGGCAAGTTCTGCGTGCTCATGCCGGAGCTGGACTACATCGGCGTCAGCCGCAAGATCCTCGATCGCGGCGAACGCAGCCGCCTGCGGCGCGTGGCCCAGCGGGCGCGCCCCAAGGGCTGCGCCGTCATCGTCCGCACGGCCGGCGAGGGGGTCGAGGACGACCACATCGCCGAGGACATCCAGCGCCTGCACCAGCGGCACACGGCCATCATGGAGAGCAGCAGCGCCGTCAAGGCGCCGGCGCTGCTCAAGGAGGAGGTGGGCCTCGTCATCGGCATGGTGCGCGACCTCTTCAACGAGGAGGTCAAGCGCCTGCTCATCGACGACGAGCGGGAGCACGCCAACCTCGTCGAGTACGTGCACTCTTTCGCGCCGGAGCTGGAGAACCGCGTGCTCTACTACCGCGAGGAGCTGCCCATTTTCGACGCCTTCGGCGTGCAGGCGGAGCTGGAGAAGAGCCTGCAGCGGCAGGTCTGGCTCAAGAAGGGCGGCTACCTCGTCTTCGATCACACCGAGGCCCTGGTGGCCATCGACGTCAACACGGGCAAGTACACGGGCCGCAAGAACCAGGCGGACACCATCCTCCAGACGAATCTGGCCGGCGCCCGGGAGATCCCCCGGCAGCTGCGCCTGCGTGACATCGGCGGCATCATCGTCATCGACTTCATCGACATGGAGCGGGAGGAGGACCGCAAGAAGATCCTGGTGGAGCTGCGCCGGTACCTGCGCCAGGACCGGGCGCGCACCAAGGTCTTCGACGTCTCGCCGCTGGGCCTCGTGGAGATGAGCCGCAAGCGGGTGCGCCCGGCCCTGCTCCACTTCTTCAGCGAGGACTGCCCCTACTGCTCGGGGCGGGGGCACATCCTCTCGGTGGAGAGCCTGGTCAACAAGCTGGAGGCGACCCTGCGGCGCATCGCCACCCGCTGCCGGGAGCGCAAGTACCAGATCCGCCTCAATCCGGTGGTGGCCCACGCCGTGCGCCGGAAGCGCCTGGAGATCCTCCGGGACCTGGAGCGCGAGCACAAGGTGGAGCTGCACCTGCTGGACGATCCCCGGCTCCACCGCGAGCAGCAGGAGATCACGGCCCTGGAGACGGGCCGGGACCTCCTGGCCGCCGTCAGTCGCTGAGGGGGGCTTGACAGGGCCGGCCAACTGTAGTATTTAAACGGCTTTGAACTCCGCATCCTGAGGAGGACGGAAAGGTGTACGCCCTGGTGAAAGTGGCCGGCATGCAATTCCGGGTGCGCCCGGACGAGGTGGTCCGTGTGCCCCAACTCGCCGAGTCGGTTGGGAATACCATTGAGATCAAAGACGTTATGGCCATCGGCGAGGGCGACAGCATACGCATCGGCCAGCCCTTTCTGGAGGGGGCCAGCGTGACCGCCGAAGTCCTCGCCCACGGCCGGGCCCGCAAGATCCTGGTCTTCAAGAAGAAGCGCCGCAAGACGTACCAGCGCACGCGAGGCCATCGCCAGAACTACACCGAGATCCGGATCCGGTCCATCGCCTAGGCAGAGGAGGCAGCCATGGCCCACAAGAAAGGCGTCGGCAGCTCGCGCAACGGTCGCGACAGCAACCCCAAGTACCTGGGCGTCAAGCGGTTCGCCGGCCAGCCGGTACGAGCCGGCGCCATCCTCGTGCGCCAGCGCGGCACCCACATCCTGCCCGGCGCCAACGTCGGCCGCGGCGGGGACGACACGCTATTCGCCCTGGTGGACGGCGTCGTCCAGTACGCGCGGCGCGGCAAGGACCGCCGCGAGGTGAGCATCCTGCCCGCCTGAGCGCAGCGCGGCGTCCCGGCACGAAGCGGCGGGCCCGGCGGCCCGCCGTTTTGCATGGAGGCCCCATGGCGACCCTGGTGGTAATTCCCGCCCGCATGGCCTCGAGCCGCTTCCCCGGCAAGCCCCTGGCCGACCTGGCGGGCAAGACCCTCATCCAGCGCGTCTGCGAGCGCGCCGCCCGTCTTGCCGGCGTGGCGGGGCCGCGCGTCGCCACCGACGACGCCGCCATCCGCGACCATGTCCGCGCCCTGGGCTTCGAGGCCGTCATGACGTCGCCGGACCATCCCTCGGGCACCGACCGCGTGGCGGAGGCCGCCGGCGACTGGCCCGGGCTGATCCTCAACCTCCAGGGGGACGAGCCCCTGTTCGAGCTGGCCGCCGTGGAGCGCCTCATCGCGCGCCTGGCGTCCGATCCCGTCCTGTCCCTGGGCACGGCCGCCTCGCCCCTGGCGCCCGGCGACCTGGACGCGCCCGACCGCGTCAAGGTGCTGCGCGGTCGCGACGGCCTGGCCCGCGACTTCCGCCGGCGCCTGGCCGGTCCGCCGCCCGCGGACGCGGAGGTTCTGCGCCACGCCGGCGTCTACCTGTTCCGGGCCGAGGCCCTGCGCCGCTTCGTGGCCGCGCCGCCGGCGCCGCGTGAGCGCGCGGAACGCCTCGAGCAGCTGCGCGCCCTGCACCTGGGCCTGCCCATCTGGGTGGAGCGCGCCGATGACTGGGCGCCCGGCGTCGACCGGCCCGGCGACCTGAAAGTCGTTGCCAAGCGGCTGGGCGAGAGCTAGCATGAGGCCCCGGGCGCAAGCGCCCGGGTTTTTCATTTCCGGCCGAGAGGGGCAGCGTGGTGAGCAGCAGCGGGACCAAGTTCATCTTCGTCATGGGCGGCGTCGTATCCTCCCTGGGCAAGGGGATCGCCGCCTCCAGTCTCGGCCTCCTGCTCAAGCAGCGGGGGCTGCAGGTTTCCATGCTCAAGTTCGACCCCTACCTCAACGTGGATCCGGGCACCATGAGCCCCTTCCAGCACGGCGAGGTCTTCGTCACCGACGACGGGGCCGAGACCGACCTGGACCTCGGCCACTACGAGCGCTTCCTCGGCCGGAGCCTCGGTCGCGAGAACAACGTCACGGCGGGGCAGATCTACGACGCGATCCTCACCAAGGAGCGGCGCGGTGACTTCCTGGGCCGCACCGTGCAGGTGGTGCCCCACGTCACCAACGAGATCAAGGGCTGCGTCCTGCGCCTGGCCGACCGGGATCCCGACCTGGACGTGGTGATCACCGAGATCGGCGGCACCGTCGGCGACATCGAGAGCCTGCCCTTCCTGGAGGCCGTGCGGCAGGTCCTGTTCGATCTCGGCCGCGAGAACTGCCTGTACCTGCACCTGACCCTGGTGCCCTACATCGCCACCGCCCACGAGATCAAGACCAAGCCCACCCAGCACAGCGTCAAGACCCTGCGCGAGATCGGCATCCAGCCCGACATCCTCCTGTGCCGCACCAAGCTGCCCCTGAACCAGGACGTGAAGGAGAAGATCGGCCTGTTCTGCAACGTCTCCGCCCGCGACGTCATCGAGGCCCGCGACGCGGAGTCGATCTACGAGGTGCCCCTGCGCCTGGAAGCCGAGGGCCTGAGCCAGCGCGTGGCCGAGAAGCTCGGCCTCGGCGAGCGCGAGCCGGATCTCGAGGACTGGCGCCGCTTCGTCCGCGGCGTCCAGATGGCGACCCGCGAGGTCCGCATCGCCGTGGTGGGCAAGTACGTGGACCACCTCGACAGCTACAAGAGCATCATTGAGGCCTTCACCCACGCCGGCGAGGCCAACGACGCGCGGGTGCGCGTCGAGTGGGTGGACAGCGAGAACCTGAACGAAGCGACCGCCGCCGAGAAGCTGACGGACATGGACGGCATCCTCGTGCCCGGCGGCTTCGGCCACCGCGGCGTGGAGGGCAAGGTGGCCGCCATCCGCCTGGCCCGCGAGCGGGGGATTCCCTTCCTGGGCATCTGCCTGGGGCTGCAGGCGGCCATCATCGAGCTCGCGCGCGCCGTGGCCGGCCTGCCGGGCGCCGACAGCACGGAGTTCGAGCCCCAGAATCCGGCGCCGGTCATCTGCCTCATGGAGGAGCAGAAGGGCCTGCGGCAGATGGGCGGCACCATGCGCCTGGGCGCCTACCCCTGCCGCCTCGTGGCGGGCTCCCTGGCGCGCCGCTGCTATGACCGGGACGAGGTCTCCGAGCGACACCGCCACCGCTACGAGGTCAACAACGCCTATCGCGACAAGCTGGCGGCCGCGGGCATGCGCTTCTCGGGCCTGAGCCCCGACGGCCAGCTGGTGGAGATCATCGAGCTTCCCGACCACCCCTTCTTCATCGCCACCCAGTTCCACCCCGAGCTCAAGAGCCGGCCCCGCGCGCCCCACCCGCTCTTCCGCGCGCTGGTGGCGGCCGCCCTGACGAGGAGCCAGAGCAAGGTGGCCGTCTCGTGAGGCGCTTCGCCGTCGGCGCCGCCGAGGTGGGGGCGGGCCGCCCCCTGCTGGTCGCGGGACCCTGCGTGGTGGAGGGTCGCGGCATGCTGGCCGACACGGCCGGCTTCCTCGCCGGGCTGGCGCGGGAGATCGGCTGGCCCCTGGTCTTCAAGGCGAGCTACCGCAAGGACAACCGCCTCTCGCCCGACAGCTTCAGCGGACTGGGCGACGAGAAGGCCCTGGCGCTTCTGGCCGACGCGGGCCGCGAGGCCGGCCTGCCCCTGCTCACCGACGTCCATCGCCCCGAGGAGGTGGCGGCGGCCGCGGCCGTGGTGGACTGCCTGCAGATCCCCGCCTTCCTCTGCCGGCAGACCTCCCTCCTGGCGGCGGCCGGCGCCGCCGGCCGCGCCGTGAACCTCAAGAAGGGGCAGTTCCTGGCCGCCGCGGACCTGGCCTTCTCGGCCGAGAAGCTGGCCCGCGCCGGCTGCGACCGCGTGCTGCTCACCGAGCGCGGCAGCAGCTGGGGCGAGCGCGACCTGGTGGTGGACTTCCGCTCCTTCCCCCGCCTGGCGGCCGCGGGGTGGCCGGTGCTCTTCGATCTGACGCACAGCCAGCAGCGGCCGGGGGCCGGCGGCGGCGCCTCCGGCGGCACGCGGGACTACGCGCGCGTCCTGGCCCGGGCGGCCCTGGCGGCCGGCGCCGACGGCCTCTTCCTGGAGGTCCATCCGGATCCGGCGCGCGCCAAGAGCGACAGCGCCACGCAGCTCGGCTTCGACGCGGCGGGCGCGCTGCTCCGCGAGCTGGCGCGCCTGCACGCGGCCATGGAGGCAGGCGATGCCCTTCCCTGATCTGGCGGCGCGGCTGGCCCAGGTGCGCCTCCTCGTCTTCGACGTGGACGGCGTGCTCACCGACGGCACCATCACCATCTCGGGCGCGCGGCGCTGGTCCGTCACCGACGGCTTCGGCTTCCTGCTGGCCCGGCGCGGCGGACTCAAGACCGCCCTGTGCAGCGGCCGGAACGATCCCGAGATCGAGGCGCGCGCCGAGCGCCTGCGCATCGACGCCCTGCGCCTGGGGCGCATGGACAAGGGCGCCGGCGTGACGGAGCTGGCCGCGGAGCTGGGCGTGACGCCGGCCGAGACCCTCTTCGTCGGCGACGACCTGTTCGACCTGCCGGGCCTGGCCGCCGCCGGCGTGGCCGCCGTGCCCGCCGACGCCCGGCCCGAGCTGCGCCGGCGCGCGGACTGGGTCCTGTCTGCGCCCGGCGGACGGGGCGCCGCCCGGGAGGTCATCGAGGCCGTGCTCCGCGCGCGGGGCGACTGGGAGCGGGTCCTGGCCGAGTTCACGGGAGGCGGCGATGACTGAGGATTCCCGGCAGGAGGACCTGGCGCGCGGGCGCGAGGTCTTCGCGCGGGCGCAGGAGGCCCTGGCCGCCGTCGCGGCGCGCCTGGACGAGGACTTCGCCCGCGTGGTGGCGCTCCTGGCCGGCTGCGAGGGCCGCGTGGTGGTCACCGGCCTGGGCAAGTCGGGCCACGTGGCCGCCAAGCTCGCCAGCACCCTCAACTCGACGGGCACGCCGGCGGCCTTCCTCCACGCCGCCGAGGCCACCCACGGCGACCTGGGCTTCATCCGCGGCGAGGATGTCTGCATCATCGTCTCCAAGAGCGGCGCCGGCGAGGAGCTGCGCGCCTGGATCCCCTTCCTGCACGGGCGCGGCTGCCCGGTGGTGGCCATCACCGGCGCCGGCGACTCCTACCTGGCGCGGGAGGCGGACTACGTGATGGACGCCGCCGTGCCCACCGAGGCCTGCCCCTACAACCTGGCGCCCACGGCCAGCAGCACCGCCGCCATGGTGCTGGGGGACGCCCTGGCCATCGCCCTCCTGGAGCGGCGCGGATTCGGCCCCGAGGAGTTCCTGCGCTCCCACCCGGGCGGCGTCCTGGGGCGGCGGCTCACCCTCCGGGTGGAGGACCTCATGCACCGCGGCGACGAGCTGCCCTGGGTGACGCCCGGCGCCAGCCTGCGCGACACCCTGATGGTCATCATCCGCCGCGGCCTGGGCATGGCCTGCGTCATGCCGGAACCCGGCGGGCCTCTCCTGGGCGTGCTCACCGACGGCGACCTCAAGCGCCTGCTCGTGGACGGCGAGGGCGACGGGCTCATGGACCGGCCCGCGGGGGATCTCGCCTCCCCGGATCCACGCACGGTGCGTGCCGGCACCCTGGCCACCGACGCCCTGACCATGATGGAGGCGAACCAGCCCGGGCCCATCACCAGCCTGGTGGTGGTGGACGCGGCGGGCGCCGTGCTCGGTGTGGTGCACATTCATGACATCCTGCGCGCCGGGCTCAGCTAATCGAATTCATGACAACGGATTGAGACCTTCCACTTCACGCCGGGCCCATGCCCCGCCGCGCCTCGGCGCTCACGTAACTTTCTCATCATATCTCATCGTTCCTGGCATAAGCATTGCTTGACAACACCTTCCCACCTCCCTATCATCCCAGCGAACGAGCGAAGCTCTCACTGTAACTCAATGAAGTTCAAAGGAATACGCTGATTTGCACCCGGACCGCCGCCACTCGCCGCCACGCTGGGCCAGGATGGGACCGGTCCTCCTCGTCCTGCTCGCTGGGGCCTGCTCCAAGGAGGCCGTACCGCCGGTGCTCGAGGAGCCCGGGGAGGCACCGGACCAGATCATCTGGGATTTCACGACGACGGAATCGGACTCGGGGCGCCTGATCTGGGTTCTGAAGGCGCAGCAGGCCCGCGTCTTCAACACGCGCAAGGAGGTGGAGGCGACGGCCCTTCGTGTCGATATGTATGGGGAGCAGCGCACCATCACCTCCACCCTCACGGCAGACTCGGGCGTCATCGACCAGAGGACCGGCGCCATGACCGTCAGCGGGCGCGTGCACGTGCGCAGCCACGAGGGCTACGAGCTGTTCACCAGCGTGCTGCACTGGGACAAGCGGCGCGAGATCTTCCGCACGGAGGCCTTCGTCGAGGTGCACCACGGCGACAACCTCTACACGGGCTACGAGATGGAATGCGATCGCAACCTCGACCACCTGAGCATCCAGCGGGAACCGCGCGGCGTCATCGTCGGCTCGCCGGTCCTGGACGACGAGGAGGCCGACCGTGACTGACGGGCGCCGGGACGCCGTGCTGCGGGGCAAGGGCCTCGTGAAGAGCTACGGCCGCCGCCGCGTGGTGGACGACGTGACCCTCACCCTGCGCCAAGGGGAAGTGGTGGGCCTGCTGGGACCCAACGGCGCCGGCAAGACCACCACCTTCTACATGATCGTCGGGATGATCCGGCCGGACGCCGGCTCCGTCCACGTGGACGACACGCCGATCCACCACATGCCCATGTACCGGCGCGCCCGGCTGGGCATCGGCTACCTGAGCCAGGAGGCCTCGGTCTTCCGCAAGCTGAGCGTGGAGGACAACCTGATGGCCATCCTGGAGACCCTGCCGATCCCGCCGGAGGAGCGCCTGCGGCGGCGAGAGAACCTGCTGGCCGAGCTGGGCATCGAGCACGTCCGCAAGAACCAGGGCCACCAGCTCAGCGGCGGCGAGCGCCGGCGCGTGGAGATCGCGCGCGCGCTGACCAGCAAGCCGCGCTTCATCCTGCTGGACGAGCCCTTCGCCGGCATCGACCCCATCGCGGTCGGCGACGTGCAGGCCATCATCGGCCAGCTGAAGGAGATGGGGCTGGGCATCCTGATCACGGACCACAACGTGCGGGAGACGCTCAGCATCACGGACCGCAGCTACATCCTCTTCGAGGGACGCATCATTCGCGCCGGCACGGCGGAGGAACTGGTCCGCGACGAGAGGGCGAGACAGGTCTACCTGGGCGAAAGCTTCAACTTGTGAGCGCGAGAGTCTTGCCATGGAAATGAAGATGAACCTGCAGCTGCGCCAGCGTCAGCAGCTCGTGATGACGCCGCGGCTGCAGCAGGCCCTGAAGCTGCTGCAGCTGCCAACGCTGGAGCTGGAGCAGGTCCTCAAGAACGAGGTCCAGGCCAACCCCCTCCTGGAGATCGAGGAAGACGACGACGACGAGCAGGACCGCGCGCAGCGGGAGCACGCGGACGAGCCCCAGGCGGGCAACCTCGACAACTGGGAAGACATCTTCAACGACGGCTTCGACATGCAGTACCAGGAGAAGGAGGATCTGTCCGAGGACTTCGTGGAGCGCGTGCCCGTGCACCGCCAGTCGGCCGGGGACAAGCTCCAGCGCCAGCTCCGCATGGTCACCAGCGACGCCGAGCTGCTGCGCATCGGCGAGTACATCATCGGCAGCCTCGACGACCGCGGCTTTCTCACGGTGGGGCTCGACGAGATCCGGAACGTCTTCCACATCGGCGAGAGCCGCGCCCGCGAGGCGCTGATCCTGGTGCAGAGCCTGGAGCCGCCGGGGATCGCCGCCCGCGACCTGCCCGAGTGCCTGCTGCTGCAGCTGGCGGCGCGGGGCATGGCCGACAGCCTCGTGGCGCGCATCATCCGCGACCACTTCAAGGAGCTGATGCAGCGCAAGTACCAGGAGATCGCCCGCAAGCTGAAGCTGGGGGTGGAGGAGGTGCAGGAGGCGGCGCGCTACATCGGCGAGCTGGATCCCAAGCCAGGCCTCGAGCTCAGCAGCGAGGAGCCCCACTACATCATCCCCGACCTGGTGGTCGAGGAGGTGGACGGCGAGTACGTCATCTACCTCAACGACCGCCACCTGCCGCGGCTGCGCATCGCCGACAGCTACAAGGACTACCTGCGCAAGGCCAGCAAGGACACCAAGGACTACGTCCAGGGCAAGCTGAACCAGGCGCAGTGGCTGATCCGCACGGTGGAGCAGCGCCGGGCGACCATGGTGAAGGTCATGGCCGCCATCATCGAGGAGCAGAGCGACTTCTTCGAGAGGGGCCCGCAGGCGCTCCGCCCCCTGACCCTGCAGCAGGTGGCCAGCAAGATCGGCATGCACGAGAGCACGGTCAGCCGCGTCACCAACAACAAGACCGTGCAGACGCCCCGCGGCATCTTCCAGCTCAAGTACTTCTTCTCCAGCTCCCTCAGCACCGAGGACGGGGAGGAGGTCAGCGCCAAGGCGGCCAAGAGCCGCATCCAGGAGATCGTTTCCAAGGAGGAGAAGAAGCGGCCCCTCAGCGACCAGAAGATCGCCGACATCCTGCGCCAGGAGGGACTGATGATCGCCCGCCGCACCGTGGCCAAGTACCGCGAGCAGCTGGGCATCCTGCCGGCGCGCCTGCGCAAGGAGTTTTAGGGCGTGCTGGGCCTTGCCGCCCCGGGAGCCCGCAGCTATGCTTGGTGCGGAGCCTGGCCGCCCGACCGACGCGCCCGGAGGCTGGATGAGCCGTCGCCCCGCCATCGCGTTCCCCGGAAAACCAGACGACCGATCGCGCCCGTCCCCCGCCCGGGGGCGGGCCCTTTTGCGTGAAGTGAAAGGAGACTCGAGGATGCAGATCACGGTCACCGGCAAGAAGCTAGACCTGACACCGGCCATTCGCAGCTACGCCGAGGAGAAGATCGGCAGGCTGGACAAGTTCGTGGACGGAGTCCGCGAGGCCCACGTCCTGCTGCGGGTGGAGAAGCATCGTCACATTGCCGAGGCCACGTTGAGGGGGAAGAGCGCCGACTTCTCGGGCAAGGAGCACAGCGAGGATCTCTATGCCGCCATCGACCGCCTCGCCGACAAGCTCGAGAGCCAGATGCGCAAGTTCAAGACGCGCACCCTCAACCGCCGCAAGGGCGGCAAGCCGGGCGCCCGCACCAGCACCGCGGACTTCAGCACCGGCACCATCACCATCCTGGGCGAGGTCGAGGTCGGCGAGGAGGAGGCGCCGCGCCCGGTTATCGAGGAGAAGTTCATCACGCTCGACCAGCTGACGGTCGAGGAGGCCATCAGCCGCATGGAGGTGCACGACAGCCACTTCTGGGTCTACAGCGACGCGGCGGAGGGCCGGATGTGCGTCGTCTACCGCCGCAGCGACGGCCACTACGGCCTCATCCAGGCCGAGGCCTAGGGGGCGGCCGTGGAGATCGTCGAGCGGAACCTGCCCGTGGCGCGCTTCGTGGCCGAGACGGCCGAGCTGCTCGGCCTGCGGCTCGTCGGCGTCAGCCCCGAGTCGGGCACGGACATCACGGTGCCGGAGGTCTCGCGCCCGGGCTTCGTGCTGACGGGCTTCACGGACAAGTACCAGCACGAGCGGATCCAGATCCTCGGCGGGGCGGAGTTCTCCTTCCTGGAGACTCTGCCCCGCGACGAGGTGGCCGGGGCCATCGCCCACCTCTTTTCCCGGCCCGTGCCCTGCTTCATCGTCACCCGCGGCCAGGAGCCCTTTCCGGAACTGGTGCAGCAGGCCCACGAGCACGGCGTGCCCCTGCTGGTCACCGAGCAGCACACGACGCGCTTCATCCGGGCCCTGACGGGCTACCTCGAGGACTTCTTCTCGCCGCGGGGCAACGTCCACGGCTCGCTGGTGGACGTCTACGGCGTCGGACTCCTCGTCACCGGGCCCAGCGGCATCGGCAAGAGCGAGATCACCCTGGATCTGGTCGAGCGAGGCCACCGCCTCGTGGCCGACGACGTCGTCCAGCTCATCCGGCGCGGCGGCGTGCTCATCGGCCGCGGCAACGAGTTCCTCAAGCACTTCATGGAGATCCGCGGCGTCGGCGTCATCGACGTGCGCGAGATGTTCGGCATCCGCGCCATCCGCGTGCAGAAGCGCGTGGAGGTGGAGGTGCGCCTCGAGCGCTGGGTCCAGGGCAAGCACTACGACCGGGCCGGCCTCGAGTACCAGACCAGCCCCATCCTCGGCGTGGAGATCCCCAACGTGGTGCTGCCGGTGACCCCGGGCAAGAACGTCACCGTCATCGCCGAGACCATCGCCATGAACCACATGCTCAAGGTCTACGGGCTCAGTCCCGCCGAGCGCTTCAACCGCCAAGTCATGGAGGGCCTGGCCCGCCGCAACGAGGCCCGCGTCTATCACTACCTGCAGCAGGACGAGGAGTGAGCCTGGGCTTGACTTCTCGCCGGGCAGACCGGACAATCCCCGCGTTCACGACTCCAGGCACACGGAGAGGACCATGATCCCGGCCGTCATCGTCTGTCACGGCGCCCTCGGCGAAGCCTACCTGGAGGCGCTGGCGGGCATCTACGGCGAGGTCACGGACGTCGCGACCGTCACCAACGAGGACCTCGGGGCCGAGGAGCTGGAGTCGGCGGTGGCCGCGTCCCTCGAGCGCCTGGCGGGCGGCGGCATCGTCTTCACCGATTACTTCGGCGGCAGCTGCGCCAACGCCTGCCTGACTCTCCTGCCCGCGCGGCCGGCGGTGCGCCTGATCAGCGGCGTCAATCTTCCCGTGCTGCTCTACTACCTGGCCCACCGGCACGAGCTGGGCATGGACGAGCTGGTCCGGGGCATCGTCAACCGGGGTCACAACTCCATCCGGGAGCTGAGCCCGCCCGTCCTCTGAGGGCAGGGAGGCCGTGGATCTCCACCTGGATGATCGCCTGCTGCACGGCCGCATCCTCCATGGCTGGGGACGGAGGCTTGGCGCCCGGCGCTATGTGCTGGTCATCCCGGCGGCCGGCGATCCCGCCCGCCGCGCCGTCTACGCGGCCGTGGCGCGCGAGGCCGGCGCCGAGCTGGTCCTCGCCGCGGCCGACGCGGCGCCGGCGCCCCGGGCCGGCGACTTCTGGCTGGCCGATGGGCCCGCCGCGGCCCTGGCGCTGTGGCGGGCCGGGCGGCGCTACCGGCGGCTGATCCTCATCGGGCTGCGCCGGTCCGCGGGGCGCCGCCTCGGACCCGATATCACGGCCGACGAGGCCGACCTGGACGCCCTGCGCGCCCTGCAGGCCGCGGGCGTGGGCTGTGAACGGCGGCGCTTTCCGGACGAGGCCGGGGAGCCGCTGCCGCCCCTCTGAACCGGTCCGCCGGGCCGCGCGCGGGAGAACGCATGCCGACCCTCATCCTCGGTGTCCACAACCATCAGCCCGTGGGTAACTTCGACCACGTGGTGCGCGAGGCCTACGACCGGGCCTACCGGCCCTTCCTGGAGCTCCTCGACGCCCACCCCGCCATGCGCCTCTGCGTCCACGTCTCCGGCCCCCTGATCGAGTGGATGAAGCGCGAGGCGCCCGACTACCTGGAGCGCCTGCGGGCCGGCGCGACGGCCGGGCGACTGGAGCTCCTGGGCGGCGGCTACTGGGAGCCCATCCTCACCGTCCTGACCGAGCGGGATCAGCACGCCCAGCTCGAGCGCATGAGCCGCGAGGTGGAGGCACTCTGCGGCCGCCGCCCCCGCGGCATCTGGCTGGCCGAGCGCATCTGGGAGCCCCACCTGCCGCGGGTCCTGCAGGCCCACGGCATCGAGTACGCGGCCCTGGACGACACGCACTTCCTGGCCACCGGCTTCACGCCCGACCGCCTCGGCGGCTACTTCCTCACCGAGGAGGGGGGCCGCGCCCTGGCCCTGTTCCCCATCTCCAAGCGGCTGCGCTACCTGGTGCCCTTCCGCGCTCCGGCCGAGGTCCTGGCCTATCTGCGCGGAAGCGCGGCGCCGGGCGACGGCGACCTGGCCGGCGCCGACGCGGCCGACGCCGAGGGCGTGCCGGGTCTGCCGCTGGCCGTCCTCATGGACGACGGCGAGAAGTTCGGCGTCTGGCCCGGCACCAACGATCTCTGCTACACACAGGGGCGGCTCGCGAAGCTCTTCGGCGCCCTGGCCGCCGAGCCCGGCCTGCGCCTGGCCACCTTCTCCGAGGTGCTGGACGAGCAGCCGCCCCTCGGCCCGGCCTACCTGCCCACGGGCAGCTACTTCGAGATGGGGGAGTGGGCCCTGCCCCTGGCCGGCCAGCAGAAGCTCGCCGCCCTCACCGCCCTGGTGAAGCAGCATGACGGCGGCCTGCAGCCCTTCGTCCGCGGCGGGTTCTGGCGGAACTTCTTCGCCAAGTACGAGGAGAGCCACTGGCTGCACAAGCGCATGCTCTGGGCGGGGCGCGCCGTGTCGGCCGCCCGCGAGGCCGGGACCGCCGACGCCGGCGCGCTGGCGGAGGCGGAGGACCGGATCCTGGAGGCCCAGTGCAACTGCGGCTACTGGCACGGCTTGTTCGGCGGCCTCTATCTGCCCCACCTGCGCCACGCGATCCTCGAGCGCCTGGTGCGCGCCGAGCACCTGGTGGCGGGTCCGGGCTACACTCTGGCGCAGGAGGACCTGGACATCGACGGCGACGCGGAGATCGTCTGGACGAGCCCCGCGGCCCGCCTCTTCCTCAAACCACGCGGCGGCCGCGTGCGCGAGCTGGACCTGCGCGAGCCGGCCTTCCCGCTGACCAACGTCCTCGCGCGGCGCGAGGAGTTCTACCACCGGCGCCTGGCCGAGGCCCTGGCGCCCGGCGAGGCGGCCGACGCCGCCAAGAGCATCCACGACATCGTGCGGGCCAAGGAGACGGGGCTCGAGGAGTTCCTGGTCTACGATCCCCACCCGCGGGCCAGCCTGGAGGAGCGGCTCTACGAGACCGGTGCCGACGCGGCGCCCTACGCCGGGAGCTGGCAGGACCTGGCCGACCTGCACTGCGCCGTCGAGCTCCCCGCGGCGCCCGACGGCGAGCTGGTCCTGCGCGGCGAGCGCGCCTTCGAGACCGGCCGCCGGCTGGAGCTGGTCAAGCGCCTGCGCTGGGCGGACGACGGCTGGACCCTGGCGGTGGATCTCGCGCTGTGCTATCACGGGCCGGGCCGCCTGGCCAGCCTCCTGGCCTCCGGCTGGAACCTGAACCTCCTGGCACCGGAGGCGCCGGATCGCCGCGTCCTCGTCGACGGCCGGCCCGCCGCCGATGCCCGGCTGCGCAGCCGCGGCTGGGAGCGCGACATCGGGCGCCTGGAGCTGCGCGATGACTGGAGCGGCCTGGCCGTCGCCCTGGCCGGCGAGGAGCTGGACGTCTGGCGGGAGCCCATCGAGACCGTCAGCCTCTCGGAGGCCGGCTTCGAGCGGGTCTACCAGGGCTCCTGGCTGGCCGTGGCCCGCCGCATCGAACTGGAATCGGGGCAGACCGCCCGTCTGCGCTACCGCCTCGAGCTCGCCCGCCTGGCGGGCGCGACGGCGTAGGGAGGAGAGCCCGTGCGAGAGCGCAAGCTGGAAGTGGTCAACGCCAAGGGGCTGCACCTGCGGGCGGCCAGCGAGCTGGTCAAGCTCACCGCCACGCTGACGTGCCGCGTGTCCCTCTCCAATGGGATCATCGAGGTGGACGGCAAGAGCATCCTCGGCGTGGCGGCCCTGGGCGCCGCCAAGGGCACCGAGATCGTCGTCCGCACCGAGGGCGACGGCGAGCAGGACGCCCTGGACCGGATCACCGCCCTGTTCACGCGGGGGTTCTACGAGAATGTCCCCTGAGCGCACCGGCATGCGCCGCTTCATGGGGCGTCCCGGTGCTCCGGGCATCGCCCAGGGGACGGTGTTCGTCTACGACCCCGACCTGCCCGCGGCCACGGCCCGCCAGGACGACCCGCGCGACGCCGAGACGGAACTCGCGCGCCTGGACGCCGCCATCGCGATGGCGGAGGCCGAGATCCTGGACGCGCGCGAGCACGTCCTGGAGGAGCTGGGCGAGGACCACGCGCGCATCTTCGATGCCCACCGCCTCATCATGAAGGACGAGACCCTCGTGGGCCAGGCGCGCCAGTACATCCGCGAGGGCTGGAGCGCCGAGACGGCCTTCGGCGGCGCCTGCCAGAACATCGTGCGCGCCTTCCAGAGCCTGAACGGCGACCAGCCGGACCGCACCGGCGACCTGCGCGACGTGCAGCGCCGGGTCACCGGCCACCTGCGCGGCGGGCGCGTCTCGGGACTCGGCGACCTGGCGTCGCCGGTCATCGTCGTCGCCCGCGAACTGAGCCCCTCGGACACGGCCAGCATGCCACGCGACAAGGTGCTCGGCTTCATCACCGAGCGGGGCGGCGAGACGAGCCACTCGGTGATCCTGGGCCGCAGCCTGGGCATTCCCGTGGTGGTGGGGGTCGAGGGCCTGCTGACGCGCGTGCAGTCGGGCGACGCCATCATGCTCGACGGGCATACGGGGCAGATCGTCATCAACCCGGACGCCAAGACGCAGGCGGAGTTCGAGAACCTGCGCGCCGCCTACGAGGCCCTCGAGGCCGAGAGCCTGCGCTTCAAGGACCACCCGGCCGAGACCCGCGACGGCCGGAACATCGAGCTGCTGGCCAACATCGAACTGCCCGAGGAGGTGGAGGCCGTCCTCAGCCACGGCGCGGCGGGCGTCGGCCTCTTCCGCACCGAGTACCTCTTCCTGACCCGACCCGACTTTCCCGGCGAGGAGGACCAGTACCTGGCCTACCGCGGCATCCTGCGCAGCGTGGCGCCAGACCCGGTGATCATCCGCACCATGGACCTGGGGGGCGAGAAGGTGGCCTCCTACATGGAATTCCCCCGCGAGGACAACCCCTCGCTGGGCTGGCGGGGCGTGCGCTACGCCTTGGACCTCGAGGAGGTCTTCCGCACCCAGATCCGCGCCATCTTCCGCGCCAGCGTCTACGGCGAGCTGCGTCTCATGGTGCCCATGATCACGCGGATGGAGGAGATCCGGCGCGTGAAGGTCATCATCGAGGAGGTCAAGGGGGAGCTCGTCGCGCGCGGCCAGTCCTTCCGCGACGACGTCCCCGTGGGCGTCATGGTGGAGACGCCGAGCGCCGTGGTCATCGCCCACCTCCTGGCCAGGGAGGTGGACTTCTTCAGCATCGGCACCAACGACCTGATCCAGTACTCCCTGGCCGTGGATCGCGACAACCGGAAGGTGCAGGGCCTCTACGATCCCTTCCACCCGGCCATCCTCCGCCAGATCAAGCGCACCGTGAAGGCGGCCAAGCAGCAGGGCATCCCGGTGGGCATCTGCGGCGAGCTGCCGGAGGATCCTCTCTTCACCATCCTCCTCATCGGCCTCGGCCTGGACACGATCAGCGTCAACCCCTTCCGCGTGCCCGAGATCAAGCGCCTCATCCGCAGCATCACCTACGACCAGGCCAAGAGCCTGGTGGTCAGCGCCTGGCGCTACGCGACGGGGGCGGAGATCCGCCGCGCCGTGGGGCGCCAGGCCGCGCGCAAGTTCCCCGAGATCGCCGATCTGCTCGCCCGCGACGAGGAACCGTCGTGAGGGCGGACGCCCGCGCCCGCCTGGCCGACAGCGCGGCCCTGCGCGCCGCCGATCCCGGCGACATGCTGGGCAAGGTGGCGGCCTTCCCGGAGCGCTACGCGGCGGCCCGCGACGCCGCGCTCCCCGCCCTGCCCGCGGACCGGGCGCCGTCGCGCATCCTGGTGGGGGGCATGGGCGGCAGCGGCATCGCCGGCGCGCTCGTCGCCGGCTGGCTGGACTGGCGCCCCGGCCCGCCGCGCCCCCTACTTGCCTTCGGTGGCTACGAGCTGCCGCCCACGGCGCCCGGCGACCTGCTGGTGCTCTGCAGCCACTCGGGCGACACCGAGGAGGTGCTGGCCCTCCTGGCGGCGGCCCTGGCGCGGCCGGATCTGCCCATGGTGCCCGTGGCGGCGGGCGGGCGCCTGGCCGCGCGCGCCGCCGACGCGCGCGCCGCCGGCGCGCCCGTGGGCGAGACGCTGATCCTGCCGGGCGGCATGCCGCCGCGCGCCGCCCTGCCGGCCATGCTGGGCCGCCTCCTGGCCCTCCTGGCGCGCCTGGGCTGGCCGTCCCTCGCGGCCGGGGAGGAGGCCGCCCTGCGCGCCGACCTCGCAGCCGTGGCCGCCGACTGCGGTCCCGGCCGTCCGCCAGGGGAGAATCCGGCCAAGGACCTGGCCCTGGCCCTGGGCGACGCGGCGCCCGTCTGCGTGGCCCTGGCGCCGGCCTACGCGCCTGTGGCGCGCCGCCTGCGTTGCCAGTTCGAGGAGAACGCCAAGCGGGCCGCCCGCGACTTGATCCTGCCCGAGCTGCACCACAACAGCTGGGTGCCCTGGACGGGCGGCGACTCCCTGGGCGCCGCCCTCTGGCTGGGGGAGGCCGACGCCCATCCCCGCACGCGGCGGCGCCGCGAACTGAGCGAGGCCGCCCTCGCCGCCGCCGGCCTGCCAGCCCTCGCCCTGCCCGCGCGCGGCGGCGAGCCGCTGGCCCGCCTCTTGACGACGGTGCTGCTGGGGGACTTTCTTAGCGTCTATCACGCCCTCATGCGGGATGTCGATCCGACGCCGGTCGACGCCCTCGCCGCCATGAAGGCCCGCCTTGCCGACGAGGAGTGACGTGAAGCCGACCGCCATCGTCCCCGCCGCCGGCGTGGGCACGCGCCTGCGCCCCCACACCTGGAGCCTGCCCAAGGCCCTGCTGCCCGTGGCCGGGCGGCCGGTCATCGGGCACATCCTCGACCAGCTCCTCACGGTCGGCGTGGAGCGCGTGGTCCTCGTGGTGGGCTACCTGGGCGATCGCCTGGTGGACTGGGTGCGCGAGCACTACGACCTGGAGGTGGACTTCGTCGTCCAGGAGCGGCGCCTGGGCCTGGGCCACGCCATCCACACCACGGCCGAGCGCTGCCCGGCGGGCCCGGCGCTCATCGTCCTCGGCGACACCATCGTCCAGGCGGACCTGTCCGGACTCCTGGCGGCGCCGGGCCACGGCATGGGCGTCAAGGCCGTGGACGACCCGCGGCGCTTCGGCGTCGCCGAGGTCGCGGACGGCCGCATCGTCCGCCTGGTGGAAAAGCCCGCCGCGCCGACGAGCGACCTGGCCCTGGTGGGCCTCTACCACCTGCGCGACGTGGCCGCGCTCCACGAGGGCCTGCGCTACCTGGTCGCCGGCGACCGGCGCACGCGCGGCGAGTACCAGCTCACCGACGCCCTCCAGTGGATGATCGACCACGGCGAGCTCCTCAGCCCCTTCCCCATCGCGGGCTGGTTCGACGTGGGCAAGCCCGAAACCTGGCTGGCGACCAACCGCAGCCTCCTGGCCGGCGCGCCGGTTCCGGCGCCCCGGCCCGGCGTGACCTTCCACCCGCCCGTCTGGGTGCCCGATTCGGCCGTCGTCGCCGAAAGCGCCATCGGACCCTTTGTCAGCGTGGGCGAATCGGCTAGAATAATGAGCTGCCGGATCGAGAACAGCATCATCGGCGATGGGACCGAGCTCGCCGGCTGCCGGCTCGAGGACTCGCTCCTGGCGCCGCAATGCCGCCTGAAGGATCTCCAGGGCAGCTTCAACCTGGGAGAGGAAAGCCGGGCCCGCGGGGCGACGCCCCCGGACGGGCCCTGACGATAGGAGAGACCGTGCCCGACACCTACCCCGACCTGTTCACCTCCGAGTCCGTCACGGACGGCCACCCCGACAAGGTGGCCGACCAGATCTCGGATGCCGTCCTGGACGACATCCTGGCGGAGGACGCGGGGGCCCGCGTGGCCTGCGAGACCCTCGTCACGACGGGGATGATCCTCGTCAGCGGCGAGATCACGACCACGCACTACGCGGACATCCCCGCCATCGCCCGGCAGGTCGTCCATGACATCGGCTACACGGGCACGCGCATGGGCTTCAACCACGAGACCTGCGCCGTCCTGACCAGCATTGACAAGCAGAGCCCCGACATCAACCAGGGCGTGGACCGCAACCTGGCCGACCCCGAGCAGCAGGGCGCCGGCGACCAGGGCATGATGTTCGGCTACGCCTGCCGCGAGACCCCCGAGCTGATGCCTCTGCCCATCATGCTGGCCCACCGCCTGGTCCGCCGCCTGGCCGAGCAGCGCCGCGCCGGCGCGCTGCCCCTGGCCTTCCCCGACGGCAAGAGCCAGGTGACCGTCCGCTACGAGGGCCGCCGGCCCGTGGCCGTCGAGGCCGTGGTCGTCTCCACCCAGCACGACGAGAGCTGGTCGCTGGGGGACATCACCGATGCGGTGACGGCCAAGGTCATCCGGCCCGTGCTGGCAGAGAGCGGCTGCGATCACGACGGCTGCCAGCTCCACATCAATCCCACGGGCAAGTTCGTCCAGGGCGGCCCGGCCGCCGACACGGGCGTGACGGGCCGCAAGATCATCGTCGACACCTACGGCGGACGCGGCCGGCACGGCGGCGGGGCCTTCAGCGGCAAGGATCCCTCCAAGGTGGACCGCTCGGCCTCCTACCTGGCCCGCTACATCGCCAAGAACCTCGTCGCCGCGGGCCTCGCCGACGAGCTGGAGGTGCAGCTGGCCTACGCCATCGGCGTCGCCGATCCCGTGAGCGTCCGCGTGGACAGCTTCGGCACCAACCGGGTGGACGAGGCCGAGATCGTGGCGGCCGTCCGGGAGCTGTTCCCGCTCAAGCCCGGGCTCATCATCCGGGATCTCGATCTGCTGCGGCCGCAGTACCGGCGCACCGCCGCCTTCGGGCACTTCGGCCGCGAGGGGGAGGGTTTCCGCTGGGAGGACACCGACAAGGTCGCTGCGCTGAAAAGCCGATTCAACGTCAGCGCCAACACGCGGGAGCGATAGCATGAGCACCAAGCAGATGGAGCACAAGGTCGCGGACCTCTCGCTGGCTCCGGCCGGGCGCGAGAAGATCCAGTGGGCCGAGAGCCGCATGCCGGTCCTGATGGCCCTGCGCGAGAAGTACGGCCAGACCCGGCCCTTCGCGGGCTTCCGCATCGCCGGCTGCCTGCACGTCACCAAGGAGACGGCCGTCCTGGTGGAGACCCTCGTCGCGGCCGGCGCCGAGGTGGCCTGGTCCGGCTGCAACCCCCTCAGCACGCAGGACGACGTCGCCGCCGCCCTGGCCGCCGGCGGCGTGCCCATCTTCGCCTGGCACGGCATGAACACCGCGGAGTTCTACTGGGCCATCGACGAGTGCCTGGGCCGCCGGCCCAACCTGACCCTCGACGACGGCGCCGACCTCATCTTCAGCGCCCACGCGCGCCACAAGGAGCTGGCGAAGACGAGCATCATCGCCGGCACCGAGGAGACGACCACGGGCGTCCACCGCCTGCGGGCCATGGCCGAGGACGGCAAGCTGCTCTACCCGGTGGTGGCCGTCAACGACGCCGAGACCAAGTGGGATTTCGACAACGTCTACGGCACGGGCCAGTCGAGCATCGACGGCATCCTGCGCGCCACGAGCATCCTGCTCGCGGGGAAGAACTTTGTCGTGGCGGGCTACGGCCACTGCGGGCGCGGCGTCGCCATGCGGGCCGCCGGCATGGGGGCGAACGTCATCGTCACCGAGGTCAAGCCCACGGCGGCCCTCAAGGCCATCCTCGACGGTCACCGGGTCATGACCATGGACGAGGCCGCGGCCCTCGGGGACGTCTTCATCACCGCCACCGGCATGAAGGACGTCATCGTCGCCCGGCACTTCGCGGCGATGAAGGACGGCGCCGTGATCTGCAACACCGGCCACTACGACTGCGAGATCAAGATCGACGACCTCACGGCCCTGGCCGGCGCGGGACGCGCCATCCGGCCCAACAACGAGCAGTACACCCTGCCCGACGGGCGCCGCGTCTTCCTGCTCGCCAAGGGGCGACTGGTCAACCTGGCGGCGGCGGAGGGGCATCCCTCCGAGGTGATGGACATGTCCTTCGCCAACCAGTTCCACGCCCTGCTCTGGATGAGCCGCGAGGGCAAGGACCTGGCGCCCGCGGTCTACGACATCACCGAGGAGCAGGACCAGGAGATCGCGGCCCTCAAGCTGGAGACCATGGGCCGGCGCATCGACACGCTGACGCCCGACCAGGTCGCCTACGCGCGCGACTACGCCGCCGGCACCTAGCCCGCGCGCGGCCCGGCTTCCCTGACGCGGATCCGGCGGCGCCGGGTCCGCGTTTCTCTGTCGGCCCGTCGTTCAGCGGCTGGCGCGCGCCAGGAAGCCCACCCCCGCCAGGAGGAAGACGAAGTTGGCCGACCAGGCGGCGAGCAGGGGGGGCAGGGTCTGGTTGTGGCCCAGGGAGATGCCGATGCGGATGAAGATGAGGTAGACGAAGGCGATGCCCACCGTCAGGCCGAAGCCCGCCGCCATGGAGATGCGCCGCTTCTGCGCGCTCAGGGCGGCTCCCAGCAGCACGACGATCAGGTTCGCCCAGGGGTAGCTCACCTTCATGTGCAGATCCACCCAGAGCCGGTCGGCCTGCTCGCCGGAGTGGGTCTGCGTGAGGATGTGCTCGCGCAGCTCGCCGTAGTCCATGGCCTCGGGCTTCTTCTCCTCGCGGATGAAGTCCAGCGGCTGTTCGGGCAGGCTCAGATCCAGGTGCTCGAAGTGCTGCGTGCCCGTCTCCGGCCGGCTGCCGTCGGCGGTGGTGGCGAAGCGGTGGTGGTAGCCCTCCACCAGGCGCCACTGGCTGCCGCTCCAGAAGGCGTGGCGCGCCGTGTAGCTCTCCCGCAGGCTGTCGCCGCGGTAGCGCAGCAGCACCAGGTTCTCGAAGCGCTGCTGGGCGACGAAGTAGGCCTCCGCCCACCAGAGCGTGCCGTCGGCGCCGACCTTGTGCACCAGGCGCCGCACGTCGTGGCTGGCGCGCGGCTCCTTGTTCACCTCGTGCCGCTTGAGATCCTCCAGTGCCAGGTTGCTCTGCGTCACCACGCGGTCATTGAAGTAGTAGCTGCCGAGGCTGATCAGGGCGCCGAAGGCGAGCAGGGGCAGCAGCAGGCGCGGCAGGGGCACGCCGGCGGCGAGCGCCGCCGTCAACTCGCGGTCCCGCGACAGGCGGCCGATGGTGAACAGGCTGGCCAGCAGCATGGCGATGGGCAGGACGAGCACGACGATGTAGGGTGTCTTGAACAGGTAGAGCCGCGCCACGGTCCAGGCGGTGGTGCCCTTGTCGATGTAGTCGCCGATCTTCTCGAAGAAGTCGATGACGAGGTAGATGAGCAGGAAGGCGACCAGGCCGAGGGCGAGGGCCTTGGCGAACTGCGTGAGCAGGTAGCGGTCGAGGATCTTCATGGCGCCCGCCGCCGCCGCGTTTCCCGCCAACCCAGGACGCGGGTGAGCAGGGAGAAGGGCCGGCTCTCGCGGTTGGTCCAGACCAGCAGCCAGGCGCCGAAGGCGATGAGCAGGATGTTCGGCGTCCACATGGCCAGCCAGGGCGCGAGGTACTGCCGGTCCGCCAGCTCCTCGCCGCCCACCAGGAAGACGTAGTAGATGGTGAACAGCAGCAGGCTGAAGCTGATGCCCCAGCCCGTCCCGCCCCGCCCGGTCTTGATGGCCACCGGCGCGCCGAGCAGGATGAAGACGATGCAGGAGACGGGGATCGCGACCTTCTTGTGGATCTCCACCTCGTAGCGCAGGATACGCCGCTCCACCGAGGCCTGGCTCAGCTGCAGGTTCACCAGGCTGCGCAGGGTGTTCTCCTCCTCCTGGATCCGCGTCGCGTTCGTGCGCGGGCGACCGCGGCGGCCGGCGCGCAGGCTGTCGGGGGACGCATCCTTGGCGCGCAGGTAGCTCTCCCGCGCGGCGGGCGCCAGGAGGGCCAGGGTGCGCTCGATCTGCCCCTCGGCCTCGGCGCCCAGGCGCTCGTCCAGCCGCGACAGCTCCTCGCGGTGCCGGACGATCTTGTCCCGCATCATGCCCATCGACATCTCCCGGTCGCCGCGGTGTTCGTGCTCCTGGCGCCGCAGGCTGCGGTCGATGTCCCGCAGCAGGATGTTCATGCGATCGAAGACCGTGATCTGGAAGCGGCGCGGGCTGGCCAGGTCGGCCTCGAACTGCTCGCCGGTGCGCAGGACCATCATCAGCAGGTTGCTGGCCTCGTCGTGGACGAAGTCGGCCTCGCGGGCCGCGATGACGGTGGGATTCTGACCTCGCTCCTCGCGGTAGATGCGCAGCTGATAGAGGCGGCCGGTGGCCTCGTCCTTGCGCTCGGCGTAGAGGGTGTAGCCGGGGATGGACGTGATGAAGCGGCGCGGCTTGATGTCCAGGGCCGGCTTCTTGGTGCGCACGGCCATGAGCAGGTTCTTGAGGCGGTGGTTGGTCTCGGGCAGGACGTTGTTGTGGAAGCCGAACAGCAGGATCGTCACGGCCAGGGCGGCCAGGAAGGGGCCGGAGACGATGCGGTAGAGGCTGATGCCGCCCGAGCGCATGGCCGTGATCTCGTTCTCGGCCACCATCTGGGAGAAGGCCATCATGGTCGCGACCAGGACGGCCATTGGAATGGTTAATGCAAAAATATGCCCGAGGCTGAGCAGAATCAGCTCCGCGACCACCATGACCGGCACCTTGCTGACCAGGAAGAGCTCCAGGAAGGAGTAGAAGATATCGATCACGAAGACGAACGTGAGGACCGATAGCCCGAGGAAGAAGGGTCCCACATGGTTGCGGAGAATATAGCGGTCGGCCAGCCTCATCTGTTTCCTCTTTTGGGACAACGACTTAACTGGAAGGGCGAGTGTACGTTACCCCTGCTCACCCCGACAAGGGAATAATGGGCCGCCGGACCCGCTCCGTCGAGCGGTGACGGGGGCCGACCCTCCCAGCGGCACGGCGCGGACGCGCGGCCCCGGCGCGACCGGGATGGAGCCTGTCCTCCGTTCGGGACAGCCGCGTCCACTCGGGGAGACAGTACGCCCGGCCGCTGCCGTGAGGAAGGCCGCCCGATGACCCGACCGCGGAAGCCGCAGCGCACCCGTCGCCGTTCCGGTGCGCTCCTGGCGGCGGCGCTGCTGCCGGGCCTCCTCCTCGCCGCCGGCGCCGCCCGCGCCGATCTGCTGCCCCCGCCCGAAATCCCCCGCTTCGGCCTCTATGCCGCCTGGCTGGAGGAGCGCCTCTACGCCCGCGAGGGCTGGGTGCTGGGCATGAACGCGCGCCACTGGCTGCCGCCCGACCTGCTGCCGCGGGGCTGGGACGACTACTGGACCGACGAGGTCCGGGTCCTGCCCGAGACGGACCTGGTGCTCTGGCTGCGCCGGCCCGCCATTCTCGCCCGCCTGGCGCCCCTGGCCGGCGGCGCCGATCCCTTCGGCAACGCCGTGCGCGCCGCCTGGCCGGGCGTCCAGCGCCGCGAGCTGCTGCCCCGGCAGGCCTTCCTGGAGCGCACCCTGCGCGAGCGCCAGCGCCGCCTGATCCTGGACAAGGCCGCCCAGACGCGCGCGGTGGTGGCCCAGGAGGGCGCCCGCGGCTCCCTCATCGACATCACCATTCCCCTGAGCCTGCCCAGGAGCATCGAGCGCGTGGTGGGCCGCGGCGAGAAGAGCAACATCACCGTCACCGGCCGGGAGTCCATCACCTTCAGCGGGGAGACGACGCGCACGAACAAGTTCCTCGCCGACGAGTCCGGCCGCGGCCAGCCCCTGTTCCCCCGCCTGGAGATGAAGCAGGACCTGCAGGTGAAGCTCAGCGGCACCGTCGGCGAGAAGGTCCACGTCGAGGTGGAGAACAACAGCCTCGTCACGGGCGAAGGCGCCAACAAGATCCGCATCCGCTACGAGGGCGACGACGACGAGATCATCAAGCTCATCGAGATGGGCGACACACAGCTCAGCCTGCCCAGCTCGGGCCTCATCAGCTACTCGACCACCAACAAGGGCCTCTTCGGCATCAAGGTCCTGGGCAGCCTCGGGCCCCTGGACTTCACGGCCATCGCCAGCAAGCAGGAGGGGGAGCAGTCCAGCCGCACCTTCAACAACACCGGCTCGGTGGTGCAGAGCGACTACGTGGCCGACACCGGCTTCCTCGCCAACCAGTTCTTCACCCTCGACCATCCCGTCCAGGCCTCCCAGCCCGGCGCCTGGACCGTCGATCCCGTCACCCTGCACGTGTTCGTGGACGACCTGCTGCCGCCCAGCCCCCAGGGCGAGGTCCAGTACGCCGCCTTCCTCTACGTGGACCTCGACGGCGACGGCCTCGGCGACGAGGCGGTGATCGAGGGCGGCGTCAGCAGCTTCCGGCTTCTCGATCCGGAGATCGACTACCAGGTCTGGCGGGACACCAACGGCAACTTCCGCGCCATCCAGCTGAACTCCCCTCTCCAGGAGAGCCACGTGCTGGCGGTCAGCTACGAGGCCTTGGACGCCGACAGCGTGCGCCACGCCGTCGGCACCGTGACCCTGACCGGCGTGCCGGGCTGGTTCTCCATCGAGGACATCGACGTCCTGGAGCCCGGCGATCCCGAGGCGCTGCAGCTCGAGCTGATCAAGCCCGAGAACTACACGCCCGAGAGCCCCACCTGGGACTACATGATGCGGAACGTCTACCGGCTCGGCGGCCGCAACATCGACTACAGCAGCCTCGAGGTGGAGGTCCACCGCATCAGCACGAGGCCGGATCCCTCGCACCCGGTGGACAGCAGCGTTCCCTATCTGCGCGCCTTCGGCCTGGACCAGAGCGCCGCCGACAACAATCCCGACACCTTCGGCCACGACGGCAAGGTGGACGCCTTCTGGGTGGACGCCGGTGAGGGCCTGCTCTTCTTCCCCCATTACCGGCCCTTCGATCCGCCGACGGCGCTCGTGAGCGACTGGACGCGCGCCTCGGAGGCCGACACCGCCAACGCCTTCGCCCTGGCGGCGACCGACCTGAACGCCTCCCTGTACGACGTGCCGCGGCGCGAGCTGCTCAAGAACCCGGCCTACAGCAAGTTCCTGATCCGCTTCAGCAGCTCCACGGTGGCCAGCCGCTTCAACCTGAACGCCTACGACATCCTCGACGGCAGCGAGGTGGTCATCCTCGACGGGCGCCAGCTCTCGCGGGGAACGGACTACCAGATCGACTACTTCTCCGGCGAGGTGGAGCTCGTCGGCAACGCCGCCGCCACGCTGACGCCCGACAGCCGCGTGTCCATCACCTACCAGTACCAGCCCCTGTTCGGCGGCGGGAAGAGCAACCTCGTCGGCCTGCACGGCACCTACAACTTCGGCGAGAAGAACAAGGTCTCCAGCGCCTGGCTCTACGAGTCGCGTTACAGCGGCGCGCGCCGCCCGCGCCTCGGCGAGGAGAGTACGCGCAACGTGGTGGGCAACGTGCTGGGCAACTTCAGCGTCGAGCCGGCCTTCCTGACCCGGGCGGTCAACTGGCTGCCCCACGTGGACACCGACGCCCTGAGCACGGTCAACCTCAGCGGCGAGCTGGCGGTGAGCTTCCCCAACCCCAACGTGGACGGCGCCGCCTACCTGGACGACATGGAGGGCGCCGAGGACGCCGACGAGCTGAGCCTGCACCGCACCCAGTGGTTCCTGGCCAGCGAGCCCGCCGACGTCATCCGCGTGCCCGGCGGCGCCGACATCCCCGTGCTGCCGGCGGCCCGTGCGACCTACCCCTACTGGTTCCATCCGCAGGGCACCACGCGGCGCGGCGACTTCAACCTGAACCTGCCGTCCCAGGAGGCCGAGGAGGTGGTGGAGGTCCTGCAGCTCAAGGTTCCCGTCAACCTGACGGCCGCCCAGGAGGAGGCCTACCCGCCCCTGGCTGCGGTCAGCGCGGCCAACGAGGCCCTGGGCGACTCGATCTGGATGGGCCTGATGCGGGGCTTCGCCGGCGAGGGTCTGGACCTGAGCGAGGCCGAGTACCTGGAGATTTGGGTCAACGACTTCCAGCAGGATCCGGACACCCGCACGGGCCGCATCCACTTCGACATGGGCGACATCGACGAGGACTTCTGGAATCCGGATCTGGACATGCTCGACACCGAGGACCGCATCAACCGCGGCGTCTTCGACGAGCTGGAGGAGGACACGGGCCTCGACGGCGTGTACAGCAGCGGCGAGGGCACGCCCGTGGGACCCTACAGCAGCACCGGCGATCCGGCCGGGGACGATTACGACGCCGGCAAGCAGAGCGAGGTCTTCGGCAACGCCTACTTCAAGGTCAACGGCATGGAGGGCAACCGTCGCCTCGATTCGGAGGACCTGGACCGGGACGGCCAGCTCGACACGCGCAACGCCTACTACTCGCTGGACGTCGGACTGGCCGACGAGCCGCTCATCGACATGGTCCAGGTGACCCTGGACGAGACGGGCGTGACGCCCACCAACTACAAGGCCTGGCGCCTCTACCGCCTCAAGCTCAGCGACGCCCGCCGGATCAGCGACGGCGTCCAGCAGCCGGACTGGACACGCATCAAGTACTTCCGCTTCTGGCTGGAAGGCATGAACCGGCCCGGCCAGGACCCCGCGCGCCCGCTGAACACCCTCGAGATCGCCAAGATCAAGGTCGTCGGCAACCGCTGGAAGACCCATGGCATCCAGGACGCCGCCACCGGCCTGACCCTCGCCCCGACGGAGCTGGCGAGCGGCGAGGTCGCGCGGGTCGAGGTCATCAACACCAAGGACAACGCGAACTTCATCTGGCCCTTCGGCGAGGAGATCGACCCGGAGACGGGCCTGCCCGAGCGGGAGCAGGCCCTCAACTTCGTCTACGAGAACCTGGCGCCGGGACACCAGGGGGTCATCCGCAAGGACTACCAGTCCCTGAGCCTCACGGGCTACCGCAGCGTCTCCTTCTACGTGCACGCGGACGAGGCCACGGTGGGGCGCGACGTCTTCTTCCGCGCCGGCTTCGACAGCCTCAACTACTACGAGCTGGTCCACCGGCCGGAGCAGAGCGGCTGGGTGGAGCTCAACCTGAAGCTGTCCGACTGGACCGACCTGAAGCTGGCCGCCGCTGCCGACACGGTGACGGCGATCGTCAGCGACCAGGTCGTGCCGTCGCGCCAGTACACCCTGCGCAAGGTGGGCAATCCCGACCTCGGCCGCACCAAGGTGGTCTACTACGGCGTCATCAATGGCGCGGACGACGAGCCGCTGACCGGCCAGACCTGGTTCAACGACATCCGCGTCAAGGAGGTGCGCCGGGACACCGGCTACAGCGGGAAGGTGAGCCTCGCGGCCAACATGGCCAACGTCATCCAGCTCCGCGCCGACTTCCGCCAGCAGGACCCGGAGTTCCGCGGCCTGCGCGCCACCCAGGGCACGGGCGCCACGGATCGCAACTGGAGCGTCAGCGGCAACACGAGCCTCGAGAACTTCGCGCCCCTGGGCGGCTACAAGCTGCCCGTCAGCGCCAGCTACAGCCGCGCCACCAGCCTGCCCAAGTACGAGCCCAGCTCGGACGTCGAGCTGACCGATCTCGCCCAGCGCGAGGAGAAGAAGAGCGAGACGGTGAGCCAGCGCTTCAGCGCCCAGCTGAGTCGCAGCCCGTCGCGCCACTGGCTCGGCCGCATCCTGCTCGATCCCTTCAAGCTGGGCGGCGCCCTTTCCCAGCGGCGCTCCGCGGGGCCGACGCGCGTGGAGCTGAGCGAAGGCGTGGACTATCATCTGAGCTGGGACCGCCAGTTCAAGGACCGCCACCTGGGCCTGTTCGGCAAGGCGCGCCTGCGCTGGGTGCCCAACAGCCTGACCCTCAAGAGCGACACCCAGCGCTCCTGGACCCGGAGCTGGTCGGCTGTGGGCCAGCGTTTCAACAGCAATCCCGACACGCGCACGGGCCGCATGACCAACAACGCCACGGCGCGCTGGAACTTCTTCTCCAACTTCCAGACGGAGCTGGGCATCAGCGACGTGCGCGACCTCGAGCACGCGGAAGCCGAGCGCACGAAGCTCGCCGGCGTGGACGTCAACCTCGGCTTCCAGACCAGCCAGAGCCAGAGCCTCAGCCTGAACTACACGCTGCCCTTCTCGCGCCGCTTCAAGCCGCGCATCACCTTCCAGAGCCACTACAGCCAGTCGCGCCAGAATTTCGTGGCGGGCCAGGGCCAGACGGCCAGCGGCACCATGAACCTGCGCAACGACAACCAGATCTCCACCGGCTACAGCTTCAACATCGGGAGCCTCTTCGCGAAGCTGAACCGCGGCAAGAAGTCGGAGCCAGCGAAGCCGGCGCCCGGGGCGCCGACCGCCGCGCAGCCCCGCCACCTGCCCCGGCGCCTGCTGGTGCCCGTGGATCCCCTGCGGGGGCCGGATCCCCGCCAGCGGCGCCGCGTCACGCGCCGCTTCATCGAGGAGGCGCACGGTCCCGAGCTGGAGGCGGCCGCCGCGGCGGTGGACACCACCGGCACCGATCCCATGATCGTCGTCTGGAAGACCCTGGGGGTGCTCAGCGGCCTCAAGCCCCTCAAGGTGGACCTGAGCCGCCGCGTCAACACGAGCTTCACCAACATGCGGGGCAAGCCCACCCTGGCCTACCGCCTGGGCTTCGCGGAGGATCCCGAGCTGCCCGGTCTGGAGACGGGCGGCAATCTCGTGCCCCTGAAGGGCCCCGACCAGGACGACGAGACCCGCGACCTGCGCCTGTCCACGGGCATCACCGTGGCCGAGAAGCTGCAGGTGACCCTGGCCTACGACCGCGCGCGCACCGAGAAGCGGGGCCGCCTGTCCCACACCATCAGCACCAACAACAAGTGGCCGAACGTCACGGTGGGCCTCAGCGGCGTGGAGAAGTGGCCGCTGTGGGGCGACCTGATGCGCACCAGCAGCGTGGGGCTCGGCTACGTCAAGACGGTCACCGAGAGCGAGAACCGGGGCACGGG
This sequence comes from Candidatus Krumholzibacteriota bacterium, assembly GCA_016933175.1. Lineage (GTDB taxonomy): Bacteria > Krumholzibacteriota > Krumholzibacteriia > JACNKJ01 > JACNKJ01 > JAFGBK01. The sequence continues at coordinate 67,349 of JAFGBK010000011.1, forward strand.
GCTCGCAACGCGCAACGAGGCCCTGGCCGTGACGCCCAACTGGCAGATCACCTGGCGCAACGACATGCGCAGCAACCTGACGGTCAGCTACAACCGCAGCCTCAACGCGCAGAGCGCCCAGACCAGCAAGAACACCAACCTCAACGTGCGCCTGGACTGGTCCTACAGCCTCTCGGCGCCCCAGGGCCTCAGCATCCCCGGACTGCGCGGCCTGCGCTTCAAGAGCCGCCTGGACCTGACGGGAGCCCTGGCCTATACGCGCACCAAGAACGCCCGCGTGGAGCCGGGGGGCTTCGAGGTGCCGCTGGGGGGCGCCACGACCCTCAGCGTCAGCCCCGGCGCCCGCTACCAGTTCACGGACAAGCTCAGCGGCTCGGCCAATCTGCGCTACAGCCGCTCCAGCCGCGACCTCACCGGCGAGGTCGTCACCACGGTGGGCCTGAGCATCAACGCCACCTTCATCTTCTAGGGGGACCGCGTGCGCCGCGTCCTGACACTCCTCGTCCTCGTCCTGCCGGCCGCGGCCGCGGCGGGGCCGCCGGTCTTCCCGGCCGACGAGGCCTGGTCCCATCTGGAGGCCCAGGTGGCCATGGGTCCGCGCCACCCGGGCGCGGACGGGCACGCCCGCTGCGCCGCCTGGCTGGCCACGCGCCTCGGAGAGTGGGGCTACGCCTTGGAGGAGCACCGCTTTCGCGTGGCCGATCCCCATGCGCCGTCGGACACGCTGCGGCTGGTCAACTTCCGGGCGTGGCTGCCGGGGAGCGAGGGGCCGATCCTCGCCCTGGCCGCCCACTGGGACACCCAGCCCTGGGCCCAGCGCGATCCGGACCCGGGCCGCCGCGCCGAGCCCATCCTCGGCGCCAACGACGGCGCCAGCGGCGTCGCGGTGCTCCTGACCGTGGCCCGTCTCTGCGCCGAGTCGCCGCCCCCACGGCGGGTGGAGTTCCTCTTCTTCGACGGGGAGGACTACGGCCGCGCCGGACGCCGCGAGGGCTACCTGCTGGGCTCACGCCGCTTCGTGGGCGACCACCCGGGCTACCGCCCCGAGCTGCTCATCCTGCTGGACCTGGTGGGGGGGCGGGACCTGCGCCTGCCCATGGAGCTCAACTCCCAGCGCGCCGCGCGGCCCCAGCTGGAGGCCCTCTACGCCCTGGCGGCGGAGCTGGGGCTCACCGCCTTCGAGGCGCGGCCGGGCCGCGAGGTCTACGACGACCACGTGCCCTTCCTGGCAGCCGGCATTCCCGCCGTGGACCTGGTCGACCTGGACTATCCCGAATGGGACACGACGGCCGATCTGCCGGCAGCCTGCTCGCCGGCCAGCCTGGCCCAGGTCGGCACCCTCCTGCTCCACTATCTCTACGAGTGACAGGGATTTCGGCAAATTAGCCCTTGCGCGGGTGATCGTCTTGGGCTAATGTAGCCCCACAAGTGGGTGACTGCGCCCACTTTTTTCTTTGCAAGACCTGCGGGAAGGCGGCCGCCGTGCAACGGGACCTGGAAGCGCTTCTGGAGGAGCAGGTCCGCCAGGCAGGCTTCCGCCTCTACGAGTGGAGCCTCAAGCCGGGCGGCCGGCGGCGCATCCTGCGGGTGAGCCTCTTCGCGGTGGACGGCGTCGGTCTGGACGACTGCGCGGTGGTGAGCCGGCGCCTGGGCCCCGTTCTCGACGAGAGCGACCTGATCGCGGGCAGCTACGTCCTGGAAGTCTCCTCCCCCGGCCTGGATCGCGAACTGACTCGGCCCTGGCACTTCGAGACGGCCCTGGGCGAGCAACTGCGCCTGGTGCGGCGGGGCGCGGACGGGGCGAGCGAGACGCTGGAGGGCACCCTCCTCGCCGCCGAGGGTGGGATGCTGCGACTGGAGCGCGAGGGCACCGAGCACGCCGTGCCGCTGGCCGAGGTCCTCAAGGCGCGGGTCCTGCCCGACTTCACCCGCCGCCGCTGAGCACCGCGCCCTTTCAACGGAGGAAGGCGATGACCGAAGGGTTCTTCGAGGCCCTGACCCAGATCACCCGCGAGCGGAAGGTGGACCGCGACGTCCTCCTGGAAACGCTCGCCGGCGGGCTGCGCTCGGCCGTGCGCCGCAAGCACGGCACCGACGCCGAGGTGGACGTGCAGATCCTGCCCGACAAGGGCACCATCGAGATCCATCTCGTCATGACGGTGGTCACCGAGGAGGACCTGGACAACGAGGACTGCGAGCTCACGGTGGAGGAAGCGCGCGAGTACATCGACAATCCCGAGGTCGGCGACATCATCCGCATCCCGCTGGACGTGAAGGAGTTCGGCCGCAACGCCATCATGACGGCCAAGCAGGTTCTCGTGCAGGGCGTGCGCGAGGCCGAGCGGGAGCGGATCTTCAACGAGTACAGCAAGCGGGTGGGCGAGATCGTCAGCGGCACCGTGCAGCAGGTGGACCGCGGCAACGTGCTGGTCAACCTCGGCCGGGCCGAGGCCCTGCTGCCCTACCGCGAGCAGATCCGTCGCGAGCGCCACCGCCAGGGCGATCCGGTCAAGGGCCTGGTTCTCGAGGTGCAGCGCGAATCCCGCGGGCCGCAGATCATCCTCAGCCGCACCCATCCGGACTTCCTGCTGCGCCTGTTCGAGCAGGAGATCCCCGAGGTCTACGAGGGCCTGGTGGAGATCAAGGCCATCGCCCGCGAGCCCGGTTGGCGCTCCAAGGTGGCCGTCACCTCCAAGGATGACCGCGTCGACGCCGTCGGCGCCTGCGTGGGCATGAAGGGCGCCCGCGTCATGACCATCGTCAAGGAGCTCAGCGGCGAGCGCATCGACATCGTGCACTGGGACCCGGACACCGTGACCTTCGCCACCCGCGCCCTCTCGCCCGCCCAGGTCTCGTCGGTCAAGATCGCCGACTGGGACCGCGGCGAGATGATGGTCATCGTGGCCGAGGATCAGCTCAGCCTGGCCATCGGCAAGGAGGGGCAGAACGTCCGCCTGGCCGCCAAGCTCACCGGGTGGCGGATCGACCTGGTGACCACGGAGATCCTGGCTTTGCGCGAAAGGGCCGAGTCCGAGATCCACATGGACATCGCGGACCTCGAGGGCGTGACGCCGCGCCTCGTGGGCGTGCTGGAGGCCGGCGGCTTCACGACCCTGGCCCAGCTGGCGGCCGCCTCCGACGAGAAGCTCCAGAGCATCGAGGGCGTGGGGCCCAAGACGGCCGAGAAGCTGCTCGCGCGCGCCCGCGACGCCCTGACCGATCTGCAGCGCCGCCGCGAGGAGTTCATCAGCACCGAGCGCCGGCGCCTGGAGGACGAGCGGCGCGACCAGGAGAACTTGTTCAGGGACGGCGTCTTCACCGACGACGGAGAGGCGGCGGCGCCCGCGCCCGCTGCCGTGAAGGGTCCGCTCTTCAAGGAGGACGCCTTCGACGAGCCCGAGGACGAGGCGGCGGCGGAGCCCGAGGACGAGGCGGCGGCGGAGCCCGAGGACGAGGCGGCGGCGGAGCCCGAGCCCGAGGCGGACGAGGATGCGACAGGAGCCGCTCCGGCAGACGAACCGCCCCGTTCGCGCGAGGGGTCCTGAATGGAGGCCGGGCCTGATTCCGGCGAGGCCCTGCGGCCCTGGCTCCACCTGGCCCGGCGCAGCGGATCCCTGGCCGTCGGCCACCGAGCGGTCCGGGAGGCCCTCAAGCGGGGGCGCTGCCATCTGGTGGTCCGGGCGAGCGACGCCGGCGAGTCCCTGCGTCGGCTTGAAACCGGTCGCGTGCCGGTGCTCGTACTCGGCGATCGCGCCCTCCTCGGCGGCTGGCTCGGGCGCGGCGAGGTGGCGATTCTCGGTCTGACGGACCACAACCTGGCTGCGGGCGCCCTGGCGCGCATCGGGTCCGGATAGCTTCCGGCAAGCGGAGGTGAGTGTTGGCGAAGCGAATCTATCAGGTGGCGAAGGCCCTCGGCATCAAGGGCACGGAGTTGGCCCAGTATCTCCGTGACCAGGGATTCGAGGTCAAGAGCCACATGGAAGTCATCACGCCCGAGCAGGCTGCGCTCGCCGAGAAGCAGTTCAAGCCGGCCAAGAAGGCGGCGGCCAAGAAGGC